>NZ_NCVJ01000018.1:0-204896 GCF_002096815.1 Streptococcus mitis | reverse complement strand
TTAACCCCTTGACCAACGGACCAGAGTTGCTATTTTCAACTCTTACTATTATACCGACTTTTCTAACTTTGTCAACACCTTTTTTCTATTTTTTTCTTTTTTTTTGCATAGCTTCTTACCGAGTACGGATATCAAACTCCTTAAACACAATACGTAAGTCTCTTAATACTCTTTGACGCCCTCGGAAGCGTTCATTTCTTAAGACGCGTTCTAACTCTTCTTGTTTCTCTTTGCTTTGTTTGTTTCTATAATTTTTTAGTGTTTCATGAAAGAGATAATAATCATCTAGCCAGAGTCCTCCCTCTCCTATACGATGACTAATTTCACCCACTTCTTCATAAGGTTCTTTATCATATCTACGCTTCTGACTTTCTTGTTTACGGATATAATCTAAAATCCGATTTCGGAATTTAGTTTTGAAGTATTTACGTAAGCGTGGAATATCTTCTACCAGTTCTTCTTCTCTACTGATCAATTCATGTAAGCAAATCATTCCCTCTTGGTCCCAATCCGATAACTCCCACAAATGAAGATAATATTCATTTCTACACTTATATACAATTCCCTGGACTTCTTTATACAATTTTTTAAACATAAGCTTCCCCTTTCTGTGTACAGTCTATCAAATCAAGAAGCTAATTGGGGTCATTTCATCCATTCTGCACCCTTTACCGCCTCAACTGCACAAAAAAGAGAGGACAAGCCTCTCTTGGGGTTATAATTCTGCAATTTGGTTTAGGTTTACTTCTGCAACTGTGTCATTACCAAACATAGAGATAATCATCTTCACTTTATTGTTATCAATCTCTGTAATCTTACCAGTATAATCTGCAAAAGCTCCATCAATAATGCGTACAGTTTGACCGACTTCAACATCAATATCAAGCTCTTGTACAGTTTGTCCCATAGAAACCAAGATATCACGAATTTCTTGTTCCAATAATGGTGTTGGTTTTGATCTGTTCCCGTGAGATCCGACGAATCCTGTAACGTTTGGTGTATTTCGGACAACAAACCAAGCTTCATCTGTCATCACCATTTCTACAAGAACATAACCTGGAAAGCGATTTTCTTCTACTTCTTTTCTCTTTCCATTTTTTTCAACTTGCACTGTTTGTGTTGGAATTTCAACACGTAGAATATTATCCAACATATTATATGTTTGCGCACGTTGTAATAGATTTTCTTTTACCTTATTTTCATAACCAGAATAGGTTTGTAAGACAAACCATCCTTTATCAAAACTATCCATGATACTTCCTTTCATAAATAGAAAACTTTTAGTGTGGTTAATACCACTAGTCTTCTAAAAAATGTTAATAAATCGAATCAATCCTGAAACAATCAACTTGTCAAAAATATAAATAATCACAACAAAGAAAGCAGTGTATTCCATGATAGAACGAAAATCTCTCCAGCTTTCCTTGCGAGTTGGCCATGTTGTGTCTTTAAGAAGTCTAAAAATATCTCCGATAAAACGCATCGCTCTCTCCTATCTCGTTTCTCTGTGTGTAGTGTACTTGCCACAATGCTTACAAAATTTATTTACTTCTAGTCGTGTAGGCTTGGGGTTTCCGCTGATCTTGATTGAATAGTTTCTAGAACCACAAACCGCACAAGCTAGGCTTGCTTTTTTTAATGCCATAACGCCTCCATCTTATCTATTATAACAAGAAAGCTAGGCTTTGACAAGCATCTTAGCGAAATAGATTGACTACCGAATCCCATATCGTTTGAGCCTTTTCCTTAATCTTCGCATCCGATATAGCACGACTAGCCTCATCTACTAGATTTTGAGCACGACTTCTAATATCAGATAGAGTATCATCCTTCTGATTAGTTTCATTGCTCTCTACCCGATTACTTGTATTAGCTGGTGCAATTCCATTTTGCTTATAGGCATTTTCAACTGTAAAGGTACTTCCTGGTGTATAAGGTAAAATGGTATTTGCAATATTCCTAAAGACCTGGGCTGCACCGTTTGATGTAGAACCTGCTAGGTAGTGATTTTCATCAGTGGTCGGGAAACCAAGCCAGTGACTAATCACTACATCAGGAGTATAGCCAATTACCCACTGGTCGCTTGTGTACTCCGGATTGAAAACTGCTTCAGTTGTTCCAGTTTTCCCTGCCATAACATAATCTGCAGGAGACGAACTAATACCGGTTCCGTTTGTGAATGTCCCTAACATCATACTGGTCATCTTATCAGCTACAGATTTATCAATCACTCGTTTTTGTGATTTTTTATGGCTTGCAATAACCTGTCCACTAGCGTTTTCAATTCTACTAATAAAGTGAGCTTCAGGCATTAAACCTTCATTGGCAAAGGCAGCATATGCTTGAGCCATTTGCAGAGGGTTGGTTTCGACACCGCTTCCCAAGGCGACCCCAAGAACACGGTCGACCTTTTCCATGTTGAGTCCAAATTTTTCTCCTGCTTCAAAAGCCTTATCAATACCCAAATCATTAACAGTAGCAACAGCAGGTAGATTAAGCGATTCTGCCAAGGCTTGATACATAGGAACTTCTCGACTCGTTTTGATCCCTGCATAGTTATCTACCTTATAGCTGTCATACTGCATAGTATGGTTATCCAACTGCTTGTTCAAAGCCCAACCTGCCTCAACCGCCGGCGTATAAACAACTAATGGCTTAATTGTAGAACCAGGGCTACGTTTTGATTGGGTTGCATAGTTGAAATTACGGAATGCAGTTTTATCATTGTCAGCAACTTGACCGACAACCCCACGAACTCCCCCTGTTTTCGGTTCGAGAGCTACACTTCCTGATTGAGCAAATGTTCCATCTTCTGCCCTCGGAAATAGTGAGGTGTTTTCATAGACCACCTGCATATTTGCTTGGTAGTTCTGGTCCAGCTCTGTGTAAATACGGTAGCCATTATTTACAATTTCTTCCTCTGTTAGATTATACTTAGAAACAGCTTCATTAACCACCGCGTCAAAATAAGAGGGGTAACGGTAATCTGAAATTTTTCCTTCATACTTATCTTGCAATTGCGAAGTCATATCAACTCCTGCAGCTTCGGTTTCTTGATTTTTATCAATATAACCCGCTGCAAGCATATTTTGCAAAACAGTATCGCGACGATTAGTAGAATCCTCTATAGAATTCAAAGGATTATACAGTTCCGGTCCTTTGAGCATCCCTGCCAGAGTCGCAGCTTGATCCAGACTCACTTCTGATGCAGAAACTCCAAAGTATTTCTTACTCGCATCTTCTACACCCCACACACCATTTCCAAAATAGGCATTGTTAAGGTACATGGTTAAGATCTGATCCTTACTATATTTTTTTGTTAATTCTAAGGCAAGGAAAAATTCTTTTGCTTTTCTCTCAACAGTTTGATCCTGCGACAGATAGGCATTTTTAGCCAGCTGTTGGGTAATAGTAGAACCACCACCTGAACGACCAGCAGTGATAATCGCCAAGAAGAAACGACCATAGTTAATCCCGTCATTTTTATAAAAAGAACGGTCTTCTGTCGCAATAACGGCATTCTGCAAATTTTTACTGATATCAGTCAATTCAACATAAGTTCCTTTTTGACCAGACAAGGCACCAGCCTCCTTTTCTTCACGGTCAAAAATGAGAGTCCGAGTTTTCAAGGCGTTTTGCAAATCGTTAACATTAGTTGACTTGGCTACCGCAAACAAATAGGTTCCAACTAGCAAGCCTGCACTCAAACCTAGTATAAGGACAATCTTTGTTAGATGATAACGACGCCAGAATTTTCGAATTGGACCTACTTGGGCTAATTTTTTTCGATCACTACGAGAGCGACGTAAGCTAGTAGAATCAGAGTCCTCTAGTTCACTTGTTTCTTTTTTAAAAAGAGAAAGAAATTTCTCAAATAATTTATCTAATTTCATGCGTTTATTTTATCATCTTCATCATAGGAAGACAAGAATTTAGCTATTTCCTATCCAAATAGGGCTTTTTTTGTTACAATATCTGTATGAAATTCACATTTATATTACCAGACTCTCTACCTCAAATGACGGTAAAGCAATTACTCGAGGAACAACTCCTCATCCCTAGAAAAATCCGTCATTTTTTGAGAATCAAGAAACATATTTTGATAAATCAAGAAGAAGTCCACTGGAACGAAATCGTAAATCCTGGAGATGTTTGCCAGTTAACTTTTGACAAGGAAGATTATCCCGAAAAAGAAATCCCTTGGGGCAATCCTGACCTCGTTCAAGAGGTTTATCAAGATCAACACTTGATTATTGTCAACAAACCAGAGGGGATGAAAACGCATGGTAATCAGCCAAACGAAATCGCCCTTCTTAACCATGTCAGTGCCTATGTTGGCCAAACCTGCTATGTTGTTCATCGCCTAGACATGGAAACTAGTGGTTTGGTTCTCTTTGCCAAAAATCCTTTTATCCTGCCTATTCTCAATCGCTTACTGGAGAAAAAAGAGATTTCTAGGGAATATTGGGCACAGGTCGACGGACATATCAACAGCAAAGAACTTGTTTTCAAAGACAAAATTGGACGTGATCGCCATGATCGCAGAAAGCGAATAGTTGATACAAAAAATGGGCAATATGCTGAAACACATGTAAGCAGATTAAAGCAGTTCCCAAACAAAACTTCCTTGGTTCGTTGCAAACTAAAGACAGGGCGAACCCATCAGATTCGTGTGCACCTTTCGCATCATAACTTCCCGATCCTAGGTGACCCTCTCTATAATAGCAAAGCAAAATCAAGTCGGCTTATGCTTCATGCCTTTCGACTTTCCTTTACCCATCCACTTACATTAGAGAGATTAAGCTTCAATGCCTTTTCAGATACTTTTGAAAAAGAATTAAAAAAGAATGGATGATTGTGTCATCCATTTTTCCATATAAGAAAAGCAAGACCAAGAGGCCTTGCTTTTTATCGACTCATGAATTATTTAGCGATTTTTGCGAAGTATTCAAGAGTACGAACAAGTTGTGCAGTGTATGACATTTCGTTGTCGTACCATGATACAACTTTAACCAATTGTTTACCGTCAACGTCAAGAACTTTAGTTTGAGTTGCGTCAAACAATGAACCGTAAGACATACCTACGATATCTGAAGATACGATTGGATCTTCTGTGTAACCGTATGATTCGTTTGAAGCTGCTTTCATAGCTGCGTTCACTTCATCAACAGTAACGTTCTTTTCAAGAACAGCTACCAATTCAGTAACTGATCCAGTTGGAGTTGGAACGCGTTGTGCAGATCCGTCAAGTTTACCGTTCAATTCTGGGATTACAAGACCGATAGCTTTTGCAGCACCAGTTGAGTTAGGAACGATGTTTGCAGCACCAGCGCGAGCACGGCGAAGGTCACCACCACGGTGTGGTCCGTCAAGGATCATTTGGTCACCAGTGTAAGCGTGGATAGTAGTCATCAATCCTTCAACAACACCAAAGTTGTCTTGAAGAGCTTTAGCCATTGGAGCCAAGCAGTTTGTAGTACATGAAGCACCTGAGATAACTGTTTCAGTACCGTCAAGAACGTCGTGGTTAGTGTTGAATACAACTGTTTTAACGTCGTTTCCACCAGGAGCAGTGATAACAACTTTTTTAGCTCCACCTTTAAGGTGTTTTTCAGCTGCTTCTTTCTTAGCAAAGAAACCAGTAGCTTCAAGAACGATTTCTACACCGTCAGTAGCCCAGTCGATTTGTTCTGGATCACGTTCAGCAGAAACTTTAACGAATTTACCGTTAACTTCGAATCCACCTTCTTTAACTTCAACAGTACCGTCGAAACGACCTTGAGTTGTGTCGTATTTCAACAAGTGTGCAAGCATAACTGGATCTGTAAGGTCGTTGATGCGTGTAACTTCAACACCTTCTACGTTTTGGATACGACGGAAAGCAAGACGACCGATACGTCCGAAACCGTTAATACCAACTTTAACTACCATTAGTGATTTCCTCCTTATGAAAATCATGAAATTTTTATTGTGAAAAGAGTAACTTGAATCACTACAAATCACCTTTCAACAAACCTATTATATAACTATTTGAGTTGAATTGCAAGTACGGGCGTTGTTTTTTGTCTATACCCCACTTATTTTTCTTTCTCCTTTTAAAGCCTATACTGCTGTCTTTCTTTGTCTACCTAGTCATTTCCCACTTCCCTTTTCAGATGAAAAGTGAAAATAGAAAAGCTAAAAATTATTTTCAATCTTCCAATTCTACAAGAAAAGAGACAGGAAATTCCTGCCTCTAGGCTGATAACAATTATTTACGGCGTCCTGGTCTTTCTTTGTATCCATAGTAAGAATCTTCGATGATTTCTTGCATATGGTCAACCATTGGAAGACGTGGGTTTGCAGGTGAACATTGGTCTTCATAAGCAAGGAAGGCCAATTCACGAGAATGTTCTTTCCATTCTTTTTCATCAATTCCTTGTGCTTTGAAGTTCATTTGGATACCTACGCGCTCACCAAGTTCGTAGACAGCTTTTGCGTAAGATTCAACCCCTTCTTCTGGAGTAGAAGCTGGAAGTCCAAGCATGCGTGCGATATCTTGGTATTTTTCATCTGCACGGTAGTAGTTGTACTTAGGCCATGTTGCTGTCTTAGCTGGACGTGTACCGTTGTAGCGGATGACGTATGGAAGCAAGATAGCATTTGTACGACCGTGGATTGTGTGGAATTGCGCACCAATCTTATGGGCCATTGAGTGAGAAATACCTAGGAAGGCATTGGCAAAGGCCATACCAGCGATTGTTGAAGCATTATGCATTTTCTCACGTGAGTGGAAGTCTGCATTCTTAACTGAGCTTTCAAGGTTTTCGAATACAAGTTTGATAGCTTGAAGTGCAAGACCATCAGTGTAGTCGCTAGCCATTTGTGATACGTAAGCTTCAGTCGCGTGGGTCAATACGTCCATACCAGTGTCCGCAGCAACAAATCCTGGAACTGTCAATACCAAGGCAGGGTCTACGATTGCCACAGTTGGTGTCAATGAGTAGTCAGCAATTGGGTATTTACGGTTGTTTGCTTTATCAGAGATAACGGCAAATGGTGTCACCTCAGATCCTGTACCAGATGTAGTTGGGATCGCGATGAATTTAGTCTTCTTACCAAGCAATGGGAACTTGAAGGCACGTTTACGGATATCCATGAATTTTTGAACAAGGTCACGGAAGTCCACTTCTGGTTGTTCGTAGAAGAGCCACATTACTTTAGCAGCATCCATTGGAGATCCACCACCAAGAGCAATGATTGTATCTGGTTTGAAGGCACGCATAATCTCAGTACCACGGTTTACAGTTGTGATATCTGGATCTGGTTCTACATCAGCAAAGATTTGGTAAACAACCTTATTGCGACGAAGGTCAAGTTGTTCGATGATACGATCAAGGAAACCAAGCTCGACCATGGCATGGTCAGTAACGATCATGACACGTTCAACGTCACGACATTTTTGAAGGTATTGAATTGAATCACGTTCAAAGTATGTTTTTGAAGGAAGTTTCATCCATTGCATGTTATTTCTCCGTCTTCCGACTTTTTTGATATTCAAAAGGTTAATGGCACTAACGTTATCCCCAACTGAGTTACGTCCGTAAGAACCACATCCGAGTGTCAATGATGGCAAGAAGGCATTGTAAACGTCCCCGATACCACCGAAAGTAGAAGGTGAGTTACAGATAACACGAATAGCTTTAACAGCTTTACCAAATTCTTTAGTCAATTCTTCGTCAGCTGTGTGGATAGCTGCTGAGTGACCAAGACCGTTAAATTCAACCATTTGACGAGCTTTGGAAATACCATCTTCACGGCTTTCAGATTTCAAAACTGCGATAACTGGTGACAATTTTTCACGAGTCAATGGCTCGTTTTCACCAACTTCTTTACATTCTGCAGCAAGAATGTTTGTTCCTTCTGGAACTGTAAATCCTGCTTGCTCTGCAATCCAAGTTGCTGGTTTACCAACGATGTCAGCGTTCAATTTCGCACCAGCACAGTTTTTGCTGTTTGCTTTCACGCCGAAGCAGAATTCTTCAAGAAGAGCTTTTTCTTTTTTGTTTACAAAGTAAGTGTGGTAAGATTTGAACTCTGCTACAAATTCATCGTAAATTTCTTTATCAATGATAACCGCTTGTTCAGATGCACAGACCATACCATTATCAAATGATTTAGACATAACGATATCGTGTGCTGCTTGACGGATGTTTGCTGATTTTTCAACATAAGCTGGAACGTTTCCGGCACCTACCCCAAGAGCTGGTTTACCACATGAGTATGCGGCTTTAACCATGGCATTACCACCTGTTGCAAGGATTGTCGCAACACCTTCGTGGTTCATAAGGGCACTAGTTGCTTCCATAGATGGTTCAGTGATCCACTGTACGCAGTTTTCAGGAGCTCCTGCTTTAATCGCAGCATCACGAACGATTTGAGCTGCGTGAGCTGATGATTCTTGAGCTGATGGGTGGAAGGCAAAAACGATTGGATTACGTGTCTTCAATGAAATCAATGATTTGAAGATTGCTGTTGATGTTGGGTTTGTTGTTGGAGTGATACCACAGACAACACCAACTGGTTCAGCAATAAGAGTCAAACCTGTTACATCGTCTTCTTCGATAACGCCAACTGTCTTAGTGTGGCGCATGTTGTTTACTACGTGTTCACAAGCAAACAAATTCTTAGTTGCTTTATCTTCAAATACACCACGTCCTGTTTCTTCAAAGGCATGTAAAGCCAATTCTCCGTGGGCATCCAAAGCTGCCACTGACGCTTTAGCTACGATGTAGTCGACCTGTTCTTGGTCGAGTTTACGCATTTCCTCAAGAGCAACTAAAGCTTTTTGCACCAAGCCATCGACATGCTTTTCAGCAGCGAGTTTCTTTTCTTCTGGTGTCACAGTTTTTTTATCAGCCATATTTTCCTCCATAGCTTTCAAGGATCGATATCCTTTGTTAATTTTTTCACAAGTTTATTATAACGCATTATTTCAACTTTGTAAACAGTTTCATAAACATTTCACAAAGAATTTTTTATTGTTTGTGAATTTTTTCTCATTTTCTTTACTTATCAAGTTTTTTCTTTAGAGTTTGTGAAATGAATTTCAAATATTTTTTTATTTCACAAGCTTGATTGGAAGAGGAGCTTGGAAAGAGATAGATTTTCTAGTAAGCGCTTACTTTTAAATGATAACAATACCTCCTTTGATAAGGAGGCTTTATTTTTGTTGAAAAACGCCTTGTTTAAAAGTCCCTTCATAAACGACTTCTTGTTCTGTTGTTAGTTTCCCTTTTCCTTCAGCCTGACCATTTACAAAATCACCTTCGTAGGTCCAGCCTTCTTTAGATTGAAAGGTACCTTTTCCGTTGAAGGCTCCATTGTTGAAACCACCAGTATACTGGTCCCCATTTTGGAAAGTAATGGTACCTTGGCCATTCATTTTACCACGTACAAGACTGCCATCGTAAACAATCGTTCCATTATCAAGCTTTAGAACGCCTTTTCCGGGAATATTTAGAAAAAAGACGAGTACAGCACAAAAAACAATCGTAACTACTGCCAAAATCTCTAAACGTGGACGAGTCAGACAGACACGATACTTGTCGTAAAAATTCTTAAGATTTTCCATCTTCACTCCCCTTTTCTAAACGTTCTAACCAAGCTTGACAACCCTCTTGAACATGCTGATAGGTTTCCTCAAAATCTCCTGTATACCAAGGATCTGGAACACTTTCAGATGCGAATGAGTAAATCTTATCTTTACAGTCTGCTGGACACATCTGACGTAAGTCAGAAACATTTGAAGCATCCATACCGATAATATAATCAAAGGCTTCAAAATCTTCCTTACTAATCTGAAGCGATGTCTTGCCTTTATCATAAGGAATCTGATACTGTTGAAAAATCCCTTGAGTTCCCTTATGAATCGGATTACCATGTTCCCAAGAGGAAGTCGCTCGACTTTGGATTTCATAATTATCTGTCATTGATTTCATAACAAACTCGGCCATAGGGCTGCGACAAATATTTCCCAAACAGACAAAGACTAGTTTTTTCATCCCATTTCCTTTCTTTTACAGAAAAACGGGAGTTAATAATCCCGTCTTATTTTTCAATTGCACCTTCGAGTGAAGCTGTTTCTTTCAGCGGTAATACTGTCTTGATAGCAGCTAGTTCAAAAGTCAAGTAAACTCCATCTACATCAAGAACAATCGTTCTCTTCTCAGTATCTACTTCATCGACTGTCCCGTAAAGCCCACCGATTGTAATCACTTCATAGCCTTTTTGTAGTTTATTTAAGCTTTCCATACGTTTTTGTGCTTGTTTCTTTTGAGAGCGTTGCATAAAGAACATCAAGCCCAACATCGCTACAAGCATAATTAAAAATGTATAATTTGGATTCATTGTATTCTCCTTTGTCTTTTACATAGGACTACTATATCAAATTTCAGCTACTTTTACAAGATTGTACCTTGCTTTTCTAGTAAGAAAAAACCAGAGCTTGCGCCCTGATTTTTAGAATTATTTCAAGTTTTGAACGACTTTTACAAGATTTTCTACAGTAAAGCCATATTCTGCCAATACTTTTGGTGCTGGGGCAGAGGCTCCGAAGGTATCAATACCGAGAACAGCACCATCGAGACCAACATATTTGTACCAGTTTTGAGTCGCACCCATTTCGACTGCAACACGACGACGAACTGCATTTGGAAGAATTTCTTCCTTGTAAGCTGCATCTTGTTTATCAAAGACATCTGTAGATGGCATGCTGACTACGCGGACTTTTGCGCCTTGACTAGCCAATTCTTTGGCAGCTGCGACAGCAAGATTGACCTCTGAACCTGTCGCAATCAAGATTGTATCAAAGTCTGTTGCAGTTTCATAGACAACATAGGCGCCTTTAGCAACTTTATCAAAGTCTGTTCCTTCTTCAACAGTCAAGTTTTGACGGGTCAAGACAAGGGCGGTTGGTGTTTTCTCACTTGTCACTGCAAGGTACCAAGCTGCTTGCGTTTCACGCGCATCTGCTGGACGGAAAACATTTAGATTTGGCATGGCACGAAGACCTGCTAAGTGCTCAACTGGTTCGTGCGTTGGACCGTCTTCCCCGACTGCGATTGAATCGTGGGTAAAGACATAAGTCACAGGAAGTCCTTGTAAGGCTGACAAGCGAACAGCTGCCTTGACATAGTCAGAGAAGACGAAGAAAGTACCACCGTATACACGAAGTCCACCGTGAAGAGCCATCCCGTTCAAGATAGTTCCCATGGCAAATTCACGAACACCAAACTGAATGTTGCGGTTCAAGCGATTAGCGTCGTCTTGAAGTCCGTCAGTCTTGATATAAGTCATGTTTGAGTGAGCTAGGTCAGCTGATCCACCTAGGAAGGTTGGTAACTTAGCTGCCACAACGTTCAAAGCATCCTGACTCGAGTTGCGAGTTGCTTGAGAGAAGCCATTTTCTAAGGCTGGGAAGTCTGCTGGAGTCACTTCAACTGGATCACGTCCATCGATGATAGCTTCTACTTCTGCAGCCAATTCTGGGTGAGCTTCTTTATAGTCAGCAACTAATTTAGTCCAAGTTTGATAAGCTGATGCACCACGATCTGCAACATGTTCTTTGAAATCAGCATAAACTTGTTCTGGGATTTCAAACGGCTCGTAGTCCCAACCAAGTGCTTGGCGAGTTGCTGCAGTTTCATCTGCTCCAAGAGGAGCACCGTGCACAGCATTAGTTCCTTGTTTGTTTGGAGAACCGTATCCAATAACAGTCTTCACTTCAATCAAAGATGGTTTGCCTGAAGCTTTAGCTGTTTCGATAGCAGCATGGATTGCTTCTAAGTCTGTTCCATCTTCAACCAAGGCAGTATGCCAACCGTAGGCATTGTAACGGTCACGAACACTTTCTGTAAAGGAATCCTTTGTCTCACCATCCAAGTTGATGTCATTTGAATCATAAAGGACAACCAACTTATCTAGTTTTTGCAAACCTGCGTATGAAGCCGCCTCACTTGAGACACCTTCCATCAAGTCTCCGTCTCCACAGATAACATAAGTATAGTGGTCAAAGATATTGTAGCCTTCGCGGTTATATTTGGCTGCCAAGAAACGTTCTGCCTGGGCAAAACCAGTAGCAGTTGAAATCCCTTGACCTAGAGGACCTGTCGTAGCATCAATCCCTGCCGTATGGCCAAATTCTGGGTGACCTGGTGTTTTTGAACCCCATTGACGGAAGCTCTTGATTTCATCCATGCTGACATCTTCAAAACCAGAAAGGTGAAGAAGGGCATAAAGAAGCATTGAACCATGACCTGCTGAAAGAATGAAGCGGTCGCGGTTAATCCAGTTTGGTTGAGCTGGATTGATACGAAGCTGTTTTGTAAAGAGGCTGTATGCCATCGGAGCTGCTCCCATAACCACACCTGGGTGACCTGAGTTGGCTTTGTTGATAGCGTCAATACCTAGGAAACGAATTGCATTAACAGATAGATTTGACATAGAATTTCCTTTCTATTTGAGGTGATTATTGAATCACACATTCTATTTTACTATTATATGAAAAAATACATAGAATAGCAATTAAACAATTCGACGCGATATAAGTCTCCTATTTTCTACTCTCTTGTCGCCTGATAATAGGGAAGTAAGCGTTCGTAAGCTTCTTCTAATTTTTCTAAAATCACTTCTAATGATTGATTTTCAATAAAAGAAACATCTGCTTTAACTAAAACTTTTCGGACTTCCTGATTGCATAGTTTATTTCTTAAAATTTGACGGTTCTCCTCACTAGCCTCCCACCGTTGACTTTGACCATCAGAGTATACTAGATAATAAATCCCTTCAACGGTTGGAATTTCTAAAACTTTGGCTTGCTTGCCTAGAGTTTGGTCATCTTTCTTGCGCTCGATGAAACTGACTTCTAAAGAAATTCCAAAATCAGTAGATGTCCCGTACAAACGTAAGGCCAGCATTGGCTCTGTCATTTGTCCGTCTCTCTGTATATAAACCCAAAAATGTGGTCGTAAACGTTGCGCCTGATTCATCCACTGGCTAGTCTGTTGGAGTTGCCATTCTGGATGGCTTGCTTGAAAGGCTTTAGCCAGTTCTGTAAAAGCCTTTCGTGCCTCTTGACCTTTGTGGCGCAATTCCAACATCTTCTCTCGCTCATCTCCAGACTTATCCGGATTACGATACTGCAAACCAGCAAAGTCTAAATAGTCTCTTATCTTATTCAACATTAATTTAATCTCCTCCATCTAGCAAAAAATCAGGATAACCCTGATTTTGTTTATTCTGTATCTACAACGACATAGCGATTTGGCTCATCACCCTCAGAGTAACTCGTCACGCCATCCATACGTGAAATAATACGATGAATAATCTTGCGTTCACTATTTGACATAGGATCTGTTTGATGACTACGTCCTTCTTCTAAAACACGAGTCGCCAATTTTTGAGCATAGGTCTGCAAGACTTCTGCACGATGCTCAACATAATCATTGACATTAATAGTAATGTAGAAGGTTCTTGCATAGCGGTTGTAAAGATAATTTTGAGCCAATAGTTGTAAGGCCTTCAAAACTTTGCCATGGTAACCGATAATACGACCTGGCTCATTGGTATCAATTTGTAAATTGATGCTACGACGGTTATAATCATTTGAAATCGTCGCCTCAACATCCATATCATCAATGATTGTTTGGACATAAGTCGTTACTTCCGTAGCTACTTGTTCAATGTCAAAGCTCGGTTCCACTTTTAAGCCCAAATCTTCTAATTCTTGACTTTCAGTTTGTTCAGCTCGACTCTCAACAATAGGAGTTTCTACTTCTTCCCCGAAACCAGCTTCTTCAAGCTGTAATTCATTTAAAATCTCAATATGCCCAGTTTCTTCTAAAATGGTGTTAGCATGTTTTTCATTTTTCAAAATTTCAGCCTTAACTTCATCAGAAACCCCTTGGCCTTCTTCTTCAATCTTTTTAATTGCTTCTACAACATGCCCTAAATCAACAGTCGCTTGACTGACTGTTTTGACTGGTTCATTTTGTTCGTTAATTTCTTTAGGAACACCCTTTACAGCCTGCTGATTAGCTTTAATGACCGTTGTTTCACTAATAGCTTCAATATCGACTTGAGCTGGTTTTTTACCAAATAAACCAAGAAAGCCATTTTTTTCACGAGAAATGACTTTGATGTGAGCCTTCAATCTTGGGATATCTAATTCTTTCAATCCTTTCTGGATTGCTTCTTCAACAGTTGAACCTGTAAATACTACCATTACCAGATTCCTCCTTATTATTTCGTTTTCTGAGCCTTTTTCTTGGCTTTTCTTTTTCTATTTTCCAGATCTTTCTGTGCCTGAGCTACAGCCTCACGCTCTGCAATAATCTTGAATGGATTGTTCAAGAAATAGGTTTGCAAGACTTGATAAGCATTGGACACTGTCCAGTAGAGGGCGACTCCACCTGGCGCATAAACTGCAAAGATAAAAATCAATACCGGAATCCCATACATCATCGCAGTCGTAGCGCCATTACGCTCAGACAAGGCTTTGTTGGACAACCAAGTACTTAAAAAGGTAAATACAGCTGCTAAAATCGGAAGAACAAGGGTTGTATCCACACCACCAAGGTTAATCCATAAGAAATGACCTGTCTTTAAAAAGTCAACTCTTGATAGAGCTTGGAACAAGGCCAAGATAACCGGCATCTGAATCAAAATCGGCCAAAGAGAATCTGACTGTCTGACACCCATTTCTTTAAAGACTTTACGCATTTCTTGCTCTAGCTTAGTTCTGCTTTCCATATCTCGACCTGGATATTGTTCTCGAAGCGCCTTAATACGTGGTTGAGCTTCCTGCATTTTTCTGGAAGCCACCATTTGCACTTGAAAGACTGGCAAAAGCAGTGTACGAATCAAGACCGTAAAGAGGATAATCCCCACTCCGATACTGATATCAAATGATAAAAAGCGAATGATTTCAGCAAAGAAGTAAACAAATTTACTCCAAAAATCAGTCGAATCGGCTGTAATATCGCTAGTTGCCCCATTTGTTGCACAGGCTGTCATGATCAATAGGGACAGTCCTAGCAAACTAGTCAACTGTAGTTTCTTTTTCACTCCCATTTCCTTCCTGGTAAATCTTTGATAATTTTAATACGTGGAGTAGATTTTTCTCCATCTCTGCGTATCCCAAGGTTTCGACTCCTTTTCGAGCAATGACAACAAAGTCGACATCTTCTACCAGACTCCCTTTGGCATTCTGGATAATATGCCGAATCCGTCGCTTAATTTGATTTCTAGTGACGGCATTCCCCAGTTTTTTGCTAACTGATAGACCTACTCGAAAATGGTTTTTCTGGTTTTCTAGTTGGTAGACAACAAATTTGCGATTGGCAAAACTTGTCCCCTCCTTGAAAATCGCCTTAAAATCTTTCTCTCTTTTTACACGAAAGTTTTTCTTCAAAACTCAACTCCATCTATTAAATTACTACTATTATACCATATTTTTCAAAAAAGCCAATCATAGCAAGGTTTTGGACATTTCCATCAGAAAAAGAAGCTGGAAAAATCTCTTTTCCAACTCCTTGTACGGAATATTTTTTCTGATTTTAGTTATTTTTTCAAGCGTTCAACATCACGAGCAATGACTAATTCTTCATCTGTTGGAATAACCAAAACACGAATTTTCGCTGCCTCTGTTGAGATGTCTCCTGTCACACCGAAGACGTTCTTTTCATCATCAACATCACAACCAAACCAAGAAATTCCTGAGATAACATCCTTACGTACAGCAGCTGCATTTTCTCCGATACCTGCTGTGAAGATAATGGCATCTGCTCCATTTAGGACTGCAAGGTATTGACCGATATGTTTTTGAATGCGATCAACATACATTTCATAGGCCAAAGTGGCATCGTGGTCCCCTTCTTCCATAGCAGCAATTACATCACGCATATCACTAGATTTACCTGAAACACCCATAAGCCCTGATTCACGATTAAGGACGCGGCTAATGTCTTCAGGTGTGTTAAAGTCCTCTGTATATTGCATTAAGTAAGGAATGATAGCTGGGTCAACATCCCCTGTACGAGTTCCCATCATCACACCACCAAGTGGAGTGAAGCCCATTGAAGTATCGACAGATTGGCCACCTTTAACAGCTGTAATAGATGCACCATTACCGATGTGGCAAGTAATCAATTTCAAGTCTTCTAATGGACGTCCCAAGAGTTTTGCAGCTTCTCCTGCTACAAACTGGTGGCTTGTACCGTGGGCACCGTATTTACGAACCTTGTTTTCTGTGTAATATTTTGTTGGTAGAGGGTAGCGATAAGCTTTCTCTGGCATACTTGTGTGGAATGAAGTATCAAAAACAACTACACTGGTAATGTCTGGCAACAATTCCTTGAAGGCACGAACACCTGCTGCATTGGCTGGATTGTGGAGAGGAGCCAACAAGCTCAACTCTTCAACTTTTTCTAATACATCACCTTCAACAACTGTTGATTCTTTGAAATATTCTCCACCTGCCACAACACGATGTCCAACACCTGTAATCTCATCATAAGCCTTGATAATATCGAAACGAATCAAGTCATCCAATAAAATTTTAACGGCTTGTGTATGGTTTTCGATATCCAAAATTTGTTGTTCAGAACGGCCGTCAAATTTTACAGTTGAAATTGAATCTTTCAAACCGATACGTTCAATCAAACCTTTCGCCAATACTTTTTCTTCTGGCATTAAATATAATTGCCATTTTAAACTTGAACTTCCTGCATTGATTGCAATTGTTTTTGTCATAACATGATACCCCTTTTAAGCGTTTTCATCTATTATAACAAAATCTATTTTATATTTCAGTACCTTGAGTCCATTTTTGAAAATTTTCTTTAAATTTCATTAAAACACTTGCATCTTGCAAGCTAGCAAGTGGATAAACAAAAGGCTCTACTGCTATTTCACTTTTCTTCTGTAGGATAAAAATAGTCTTAGATTGTTTAGCACTAGCAAAGAGATTTTCAGGCAGACTAATCATGGCAACCAGACTGGCCTCTTCTTTCAACCAGCCTTTCAACAAATCACTTTGAGGACTGGTCAACAGATCACTCGGAGCTAGAAAAATAGCATATCCATCTGACTTGAGATACTTAAGTCCTTGTTCCATGAGCAAGTGATGGGCGTAAGTATGTTCTTGACTAGAAGCAACTTGATGGCGCGACGCAACGGCATCATCAGGATAATATCCGACAGGTAAGTCGCTGATGACCACGTCACTTTCTTTGAGCATTTGTGGACGAACGGCATCTCCTTGGACAAAACCAGCCTGCAAACCAATTACATCTGCCATGCTAGCTGCCAAATCAATCAGCAAATCATCCACTTCCATTCCCAAGTAATCCACCTTTTTATCAAGCGAGGTCAAGAAAGTAGCGCCTAGAATTCCCATCCCAGAACCCATTTCGAGGATAGTAATTTCCTCCTCTTTAAACAGCTCTTCCACAATAAACACCAAAAGTAAAGCAATGGCATCCGGTGTGAACTGGTGATTAGCCTGTAAAGGTTCTGTTTGCCCAGCCTTCATCAAGAGAAACTGGTAGGTTTTAAGCCATTCTTCCTTACGTAGTGCTAAACGCTTAAGGGCTTGATTGTTCTCTTTGACCCGCTCTAGCTCAGTTTCACCATCCAGATAGATGCTGTTTTGCTCCACCAAAGCGTCATAAAAGTTGGTCGCCAAATCACTTTGGATGACTTGGACATTCTCTAGTAAATACGTATAAGCTTGTTCAATTTTTTCAAAATCCATATTCCTATCTTATCAAATTTCCCTTCTTTTTTCCATCCTTATAGAAAAATCACTCCCTGACTAGGCGAGTGATTTTTGAGTTACTGTTAAAAAGAGTTCTGAGTAATTTCCTTGAAACAAGTCTTCAGAGCTATAGAGGATCTGACTATGCACAGATGAAAAACCGTTCTCAATTAGCTGTTTTTCCAGTTCAGTCAATTCAAAGCCGTGATGGTTAGCTTCCGCCTTGGTAAAATCAGCAATGAGGAGTTGTCCATCTTTCCTCAAATGTTGATGAAACAGTGAGAGAGCTGCATCCACATCAGGCATATGATGAAGAACCCGACAAATAACAATGAGATCAAACTCTTGCTTCAAGGGACTTTTCAATAAATCTTGTTCCAAAAACTGGATATTCTTGATGTCTTGCTGTTCCGCTTTCAAACGAGCTTGCTCCAGCATTTTCTCCGAAATATCCACCAATGTTACAGACTTGGCCTGCTTGGCTAGGGGCAAGGTTAACAGACCCGTCCCTCCACCGAAATCCAAAATTTCTTTGTCTGATAGAAGATCAAGCTGTTTCTCTACTGCTTGACATACCAAGTTTGCGAGGAAAATGTTTTTAGGGGAATCGAAAGTTTCTGCTTTGTGGTTAAAATCATGTTTCATATTTTTAGTTTAGCACAAAGTAGCTTGATTGGCTAGAAATTCTCTTTCTTTTCAGACTTCTCTTCTGATTTTTTCTTCTCCGCTTGATTACTTGAATCAGTCGCTACCTCTTCCTTTTTCTCTGTTTTCTCTTCTTTGATTTTGACCGAAGGAAATAGGAACTCATATTGGCTCTTAGGCGTACGAACAGTCGTCACCAAGTTTGTTTTCTTATTTTGATAGCTTACCTGACCTAGGTTAAAGACCTGTTCCCCACTTTCTTTCTCAGCTTTATCCTTGATTCGCTTAGCCATAGCAAAAGCAATTAACTTTTCTTTATTCAAAGCATAGTCTTGATAGTGGGCGACTTGTCGGTTCAAGTAAAATTGTAACAAAAGGCTGAAAATGGCTGCCATGGTGACTGCATAGAGAAGAACACCTGCCTTAACTTTTTGCTTTTTCCACACGATAGATGAACTCCCTTTCTAAGCCTTTTTGAAACTGGAAACGAAAACGAACCACTTGATTTTCCTCTGTAATCTGAGCTGATTTGAGTCCATAAACCATAGGCTGATAACCTCGTCCACTGGCATCGGTTTTTCGAAAATCGTCCGATTTAGACTTTCCAATAGAGATATCCTTACCATCCTGCTTCATATAGATACGATTGCCTTCTACTTTTTCAAACTGCGAACGGTCTAATTCTGCCTCTAGCTGATCCACAAACAAGAGCCACTCTTTTTGCTCGCTTTGTTGCTGGTAGCGAACTTCTGAAATGAGGAGCTGACTCATGGCTTGAAAGAGGAGCAAACTTCCACTGATGACAATGAGGGCAATCAGGGATTCTAACAAGGTGAAAGCCTTGATTTTATGGCTCTTTGATAGCCAACAACTGTTCTGAACCATGGTAGACCTCCAATCCTTTTTCACTAGAAAACACCTGAATCTCAACTCCGTTGATCTTTACCTGATTTTGACCTGTCTGCAAGGCCATCTTAGCTACACGCACAACTTCTTCTTTCTGCAAGATTTTTGCTTCTTCTTGCCTATTTTTCTGAATTTGGCCCAAAAGGAGGGTCGCAATGCTGGCAAAGATAGCTAGAGCGACTACGGCTTCCAGTAAAATCACTGCCCTAATTTTTTGTTTCCTTAATGCGTTTAATTTTTCCATTTCCTAGATATAATTGATAACGAATCGCTCCTTTACTGGTCTGAAATTCAACCTTAGCTAGGGACGAATTGCCCCCAGCTCGGTCAAATGTAATACTTTGGCCTGATGGTGCCTGAATTCCTTTAGGAACTGTCAACTTTTGACTGCCATTACTGATCGTCTGCCCATCTAAGTTTAGACTAGTCTTTTGCTGACTGGCTACACTGCGTTTTTGGGTTTCCCGGTAGAGTTCTTCAAACTCCATAAAGAAAATCTGCTCCTCTACCGCCGCAAAAGTGGACTGAACAGAGCCGGACAAGCCCAAGGCAAGGATACTCACAAGTCCCAAAACTAAGAGACTTTCAAACATGGTAAAGGCCTTAATCATTGACTTTACGATTGGCTCCTCCGTTTTTATCATGGTATTCTTTATAAGCCTTAGCCTGTTCTTCTGTGATTCGCCCATCTGCTTGTAACTTACTTAGGCTAGCATCTTCATTCTTATCTAAGCTATAAAGCTCTGCCTGGCTTTCCACTACCTTAACAACAGCAGCTTTTCCTTTGTCGTTTACTGCTTCTTTTTGCTTGGTCAGATTAGGTACAAAGAGCAAGAGAAGAACGCTGATGATGAGCAAGACCACCAACATCTCAATAAAGGACAGTAAAATTATTGATTTTTTTCCATTTCATACATCTTTACAGAATGCAGCACGAGATCCCGATACTTCCAAGTCGATACCAGGTACTCGATAACCTCTTGGTCCTCTATCTTGCATTCCATAAGAAGTAATAGCTTGACTGTATACTCATTTTTTAAAATTGGCACCTGGTAAGTCACATCTACCCAATGTTCAAAACCTAAGTCAGTTTTATCAATGCTTGTTAGTTCAATATTTAAGATTTTCATTTGTTCATCCTCCTTACTTATCTATTCGTAAAAAAATAAAAAAGTAGTGAAAAAATCATTACTTTTTTTAATTCAGAAAGTACTTTCAGAGCAATTTTGTTAACGTCAACAAAACTGGCAACCAAGGGCTTTATAAAGCTAATTGTTGACTTCAACAAGTCAATTTTTAAGCAAACAAAAAAACCGCAAGCCTGAGCCTGCGGTTAGTGTAATCTATTTTTGATTTTATACAGGTTTTTTTAGTCAGTTCGTCAAGAAAGCAATTCATTAACTCGATTTTGAACAGCTTGTGCATCGTAACCAGCGTTTGTTAAGTTTTCGAAACGCTCTTGACCGTTACCCCATAGGCCTTGGATAACCTCGTTTGCTACGGTATCAAGATCTGAATTAGCGTTTTCATCATTTAAAAGACTATTCACTCTGTCTTGAACAGCTTGTGCGTCATATCCCGCTCTTGTTAAGCTATCATAACGCTCTTGACCGTTACCCCAAAGACCTTGAAGGACTTGGTTTGCGATTTCGTCAACATCGTAGTCGCTTGTATCTGAATCATCACCGCTTAAAATACTGTTAACTCTATCCTGTACAGCTTGAGCGTCGTAGCCAGCATTAGTGAGATTGTCATATCTTTCCTGTCCATTTCCCCACAAGCCTTGTAGCACTTCATTTGCTAAAGTATTCAAGTCTTTACTAGTGTTTCCAGCATTTAAGAGGTCATTTACCTTGTCTTGCACGGCTTGCGCATCGTAACCAGCATTTGATAGGTTATTAAAACGTTCTTGCCCATTACCCCAAAGGCCTTGAATAACTTCACTGGCTACAGTATTAAGGCTTTTTAGAGCGTTTTTACTGGTTACATTATCCTCTTCGGCATCATCTAACAATACAATATTCTTGTCAAACGGATTTGAAGAGTATTGCCACCAGCGAATACCGTCCATGCTTGGGAAATAGTCAAAGTCAGCTGTACCATCGTTTAGCCCATATCCAGCAATCCAAAGGCTATTTGGGAATTTTGCAAGAATCTGCTCATAATAGATATTATCAAGCGTGAAAGGTTTGTAGCTGTAATAAATTGGCTCATAGCCATTTTCTTTGAGGATTTCCATGAAGCGAATACAAGCATCTGTATTTGATTGTTTATCTCCGCTAGCGTGATCTTCGTAATCAAGACACAAGTATTTTACTTTTTGAGGTACATTATCAAGGAAGTAGCGTGCTTCACGCTCAGCTTCTTCTATGTCTCCGCCGAACCACGCAAAATGGTAGAACCCGATAGGATTTGATTGTTCTACTTGGGCATGTCGGCACGGATTTAGGTAGCTTGTGCTTTCTGAGATTTTGATAATGGTATTCTGTGTACCCATATCCTCCAAAATACCTGTAATATCGTATCCATTGTGGCTAGATACGTCGATGAATAAGTCGTTTTTCTTCATTTGTTTATTCTCCTTTCCATGCATTGTTCATCTTCTTCACTGCTGACTCTACAAAGGTATCTAAGTCCTTGTCAGTCATGCTGATGTTGTATTTTGTAAGTTCAGCTCGGACTTTATCACGAGCTTGCTCAAGTTTCTCCTCGCCTTTATAACCAGTTTCTGAAGCTACCTGCTCAACGGCATGTACTGCATTTTTAGCAAGGATTTCAACGATTTTGATTGTCTTTTCACCACCTTTTTGAACAAGGTAGTCCTTGACTGCCTTAACTGTTACCCCTGCTAAAATAACAAGGATGCTGATTGCACCATTTGTGATGATTTCAGTAATTTGTTGCATTTGTATTTTCCTCCGCAATTTCTAAATTTACAAATTTATTAAACAGGGCATCGATGCGCCCATTCCCACCTAGTTTTTTGTAACTTGAGTGCATTTTGTGGATAATATCCGACTCGTGAACGCTTGTATAACCACGCTTGAGAGCAACAGTAATATCACGCTCCAGCCGTAGATACATAGTAGCTAGATGTGCTTCATCATGCACAGCCAGCTTGTTGTTGATTTCAGTTATATTTTGCTTGTTCTCCTCACCGATAGCATGGATAGTGCTCAATTCCCCCTTCAGCTCCTTGAACTGTTCTTGGTTGAGATGACCTGCTTTACTGGCTCGCATGCCGAACCAACCAGTCGCAACAACTCCAATTGTGGGGGCTAGCTGAGTAATCGCATGTATCATTTTCTCGATTATTTCAGACCATGACATAAAATCCTCCTTACTCAATGCGTGGCATGACCACAGTCAACACGCCTTGTTGTAGCATCTCAGCAAGAGCCTGGTCCTTGTATGTATAGCCCTCATTAGCCTGCATCTGGAACTTAAAGATAGTCTTGGTTCCACTTGGCCATTTGGCATTGTTTTCAAACGGATAAGGCATGGCAATGATGTCTCCATTTGAGTAGCGTGTACTCTTGACTAGTGGCTTAACAAATGCTGCTACCTTGACATAGGCGTTGGTAGGCATACCTCCACTTTGTGAAATAGCAAGAGCAATCAATACCTCTGTGATAGCTGAAACAGTATCAAGATTTTCTTTTGTTTCTGCCGCTGCTTGCTCAGCTTTATCCGCTGCCTCTTTGTTCTTTTGCAGTTCTTGATTTACCTTGCTAAAACGTTCATTTTCAGCACGATTTGGGAAATTCTCTTGATAAAGAGCCTCAAGTGCCAGCTCAAAGAGTTCTGTATTTGACAAGCTGATTTTATCAGCTGGTAGCAAGATAGGTACGATAGCACCGTCTGCATTGACTAACGTGACCTTTGTAGCGGACGTGGCTCCGCTTGCATCAAATTCTTGTGATTTTGAACCATATTCTAGTTTCATATTTCCTCCTTTTTAAATTTTGAATGAAACATTATCGAAATTGAGCCAAGTGGCGTCAACGTTCTTTCTTACAACTATTTCTCCCGATGTTAAAATGCATAAAACCGCGACTGTAAAATCATCGTTGAGCGCAAAAACGTAAGTTGAATGTAACGGTCTAAATCCAGTTGGTAATTGAGCTATAACTGTCCCGTAAGATGTCTTTCCTTTCGTCCCAACTCCACGCAAGTACACCACTCCATCGAACGACTTTGAATATTGTACATCATTGTACTGCTGATGATGTTGCCACCCATTTTGTAGAGTTATGTTTCGCCAAGAAGTCGGATCGCTTTCTGATTTTAGCAGAGCTACATAATCAGAATTGTTAGTGGATTTTGATTGTTGCACTAGGTAGCGCCATGGCCTCCAGTTGTTATCAAAACCATTCTCCCTAACTGCCATATATCCTAAAGATGTTGTGAAGCGTTGGATACATTCCTGAGAGTTAGGGTTAGGTCTGAAGACCTCCAACATCCCCCAAGCCCCAAATGGATTATTTTGAGAGTTTCCGTCTATCCACCAAAAGCCAGTATTTTTCATGGAATTAAAATCCTGTTTGATGATCTTCCCACATCCATTATTGTCAGTGATTTGATACTGTTGGATAGGCTGATTATTAGCGTAGATGTCACCCTTAACATCAAGAGCGCCTTGCTCACGAATTTTATTGACGCCCACGCCAGAGCGGTCATAAGACAAAACCACGCTCTCTGTGGCCACATTGACCATGAAATCAGTCCGTGTGAATTTGTCCTCAAGCGTGCCGATCACAACCCAGGACTGATTTGCTAGATAGTTCCCAGCAAGGTTAGCTTGTGAATTGACTAGACTTGAGATACTTGTCCATGCTCCAGTAGCTTGTCCTGTATCCGCTTGAAAATTAGTAGTACCAAGTCTTGCAACTTTGAAAGTCAAGCTCATTGAGTTCTTTTGACTCCCTGATACTGTCAGAGGTGCAATCTTGGCATTTCTTGTGACCGTCAATGTGCTAGATGTTGAACCTGTTCTTACAATGCTAAAGCTAAGAGCAGGAGCAAAATACTCAAGCACTGTTACAGATACCTCTCTAGTATCTGACCATCTGCCACGGCTATCAGAGACTCTTGCTCTGATTTTGATAGCTCCGTGATAATTCATAATACCTAGACTTCCACCGTTCGAGCTTGTGGATTGGTTCTTGCCGACAATCTCAGCATAGTATCCAGTGATGGATGAGCCGTAAGAACCAACTGCACCATTAAGCGCTACTTTGATGTTAGAGATTACCTGAATGAACGTGTTTCCGTTTGGGATAAGGTTCTGAGCAGCACTATTTAAGTCTGATAATGATATCCCTGTAAAATTAGGCTTGACATTAGCTGGCACGCTTGCCGTGAATGTGGTTGACTGTGTGCCTGTCTTGGTAGAGCCTGAATAGGTATCGACAAAGATAGTACCTGTACCTGTTGCAGAGTTCGGGATGTCGTTTGCAAAGTCAAGAGGGATCGTCCACGTTGTAGATGTGTCTACATTACTTGCAATCGTTCCGTTCTTACCAGCCCAGGAATAGCGTACCGTGTGCTTGAAAGTGGAGCTCTGACGGTTAATGTTGATAGTTACTAAACTACCAATGTCCCCAGCGCTCACGCTTACAGAGCTTGAGCGTGGTATCGTTGAGAGCGTGAATGAGTTCCTACTGATTGAAAGTGTTCCTGGTGACCATCCACCACCACCGCTAAATGCAGCAGACAGCCCAAACGATTTTTTACCATCATTTTCATGTCTAATTGTTACTGTCTTATCAATCAGCATAATTGAGCTATTTTGACTCAGCATAGATGGACGACCTGACCAGCTCAAAGTCTGACCGTCAACGGTTACAGAGGCAGTACAGTCATAATCTGCAAATGTATGAGCACCGTTTGTCAAAGCAAGTCTTAGTCTTACTTGACTGCTATTATCAGATGTATTTTGGGATACTTGGTCTACCCACAGTCTGAGATAATAGCTCCTATCATTATTTGACCAAAATTCAGCCATCATGCACCTCCTACATATCTAATCACGTTCATGTCTGCATTGAGATGGTACTGTTCCTCTCGATACCGTCCAATTTGCACGGTTTTAGAAAAGATACCATTTTCAATATGTATAACCCCTTGAGAGATATACATAACCTCAATCCCTGCTGAAAACATTGAAATCCGTCCATTCGGACTAAATAACATACTGGATGAACCGTCATTTTTACCGATAACTAAGCCCTCATTTGAGGAACTCATATAGGTATCAATGAAATTCCAGCGGTCAGACAATTCTCCCAAATCTTTGGCAATGTTTGAAACACGCTGACTAGCTGAAATCAAATCTTTCTCAGCTTGAACTCTTGCCTCTTCGTTTGACTTCAGAAAATCCTGATAGGCTTTAATCCAGTTATCAAGCGTGTCAGCGCTAGCCTTGGCCTCGAGCTCAGCCTGGATAATTCCAGCTTTCTCATTGAGAGCGTTCAGTTGCTCCTGAGTTAGCCCTTGGTCGGCTTTAGAGTTAAGGCTATCCTCAATATCCTCAGGAGCTGGTATCCAATCAATAGGAACTGTCCCAGTATTGACTCTTAGATTTGAAACGATAACTGTTCCATCTGAACCGTTCTCAAAATTTAGATACAAGGCAATCTCTTCAATTAGATTGCTTGTCCTACCGTTTGAGTATGGTTTCCACTGCCAAGGTTGAGAATACGTGCCAGCTTTAACAGATGTAGTATCTATGTATTGCCTTCCTAAGGCTTTATCATCAGTGGTAAAATCCCACTGTTCTGGCGAACCGTTTCTATACTTAATTACACGA
The DNA here is from genome assembly GCF_002096815.1 of Streptococcus mitis. Lineage (GTDB taxonomy): Bacteria > Bacillota > Bacilli > Lactobacillales > Streptococcaceae > Streptococcus > Streptococcus mitis_AD. Next base: position 178,737 of record NZ_NCVJ01000018.1, on the reverse strand, counting down.
TTAACCCTAAAACCTTTAATAGTTTCAGAGGCCACATAATCAAACGTTAAATAAAGTGGTTGAGCCGTTGACCAATTCTGAGCTGATTGTGATAGTGTATAGATTTTCCCTTGATTTCCTATAGTAGGGTGAGATGTCCCTAGAGCAAAATTACGAGCCCCAACCCTCACATTATCAAAGAGAGCTGTCCAGTTGTATCTTGTAGGATCCTGACTGTCCGCCTCAGTGAAATCCGTTAGCGTACCTAAATAGCGCTTGTTAGTACTATCAGAGGTACTAAAATCAGTACGACCGTCCGCAGAATTAGCCCAAGCCCTATGAAAATAGGGAGTCCGACCATCAGTCCCTGGTTTACCTGGAATACCTTGAGGGCCGTCCTTGCCGTTTAAGCCATCTGAGCCTCTCCACCTCGTCCAGCGATAGTCAGCAGGATTGGCACTGTCAGTTGAGTTAAAATCAACGTACACTCCTATATAAATCTTGTCAGCGTTAGTCTGGCTAAATCCACTACCTGAGATAGTATCAGCATAAGCTATATGAGTGTACTGTGTACGACCGTCCGCTCCTCTAACTCCTGGAATACCTTGGTCACCTTTGGCACCTTGTAAGCCTTGGAGTCCTTGTAGCCCACGTTCCCCACGGTCTCCCTTTTCGCCTTTTTCTCCTCTGTCGCCTTTAGGACCTATTGCTCCCTGTGGTCCAGTGTCTCCTTTCGGACCTTGTAGCCCATCCAATGTATTGATGAGAGTCAACTGCTCAGACGCTACCTCTTTGTTATCAATCCACGCCGAGACTGTCAAAACCATCGTTTGATTGATGTCAGAGGCGCGGACAATGTAACTAGAGCTTGTAGCTTTGATTACACCATCCACCACCCAGCGCCATCCGCTATTGATGACTTTGTTACCTTTTATGAGGGTAGGGGTCACAATGGTCTGACCTTGGCCATTTTTAAAGGCTATACCATTGTCTGTAGCTAGTTTGATAGTGTAGGGTTTAGCGTCCTCTATCATCCTGTCTAGCTGTTGCTGAATGCCTTGAGATAGACGATTTTCAAGCGCCTTAGCATTTGAAAAAGTCGTTTTATTGTTTCTAGGATTGGTAAAGCTGATGACCTGCTCAGACACCCTCATCTCAAGTAAAAGAGTAGGGCTAAAGCCGTCATCATAGACTTTTACCGTGTCTCCTATTTCAAGATCCGCAAAGCCCTCAGCCTCATAAGTGACTGCTGGATAACAGTTTTTCTTGAGCTCACGGTAGGCCGTTGAACGGATAACCTCAGGATTTGAACTCTCTACCGTCATATCTTTACGAATATACTGGTCTAGTGTACCTGTTGAGTGTGTGAATGTAGATGGATACATCTGCATAGAGATTGGAGCAACAAGATGAGCACCTAATTGATAAAATTCACGCTCGCCTTTGGCATTGTTGACTGACCAAGATCCAAGACCACTAATGTCAATCACGTTGCCATGATCGTCCTTACCAGTAGGTTTGACTGAGTTATAAATTCCAGTCTTGTCAATCGTCCTAGTAATTGTCTTGAGGTTTTTTCCATACTCTAAAACTGTTGAGCTGACTTGACCTACTCCCTGGTAGCTATCGTCGTGCTCATGGTAGACATTGACCATAAATGACTTGATAGAGCTATCATCGTTGAGGCGTGTGTCAAATTCAATCTCAGCGCTAAATTTCTTAGCTAGACTTAATAGTCTATTTAGTTTGGTATCAGTACCCTCCCACTCGGCAGAAATCTTTTTATCTGAAACCTCATTGATACCGATTTTTAAGAAAGTATAGTTGAGCAAGTCCATCTCCTCACAAAATTCCTTAAAGCTCATAGCTTTAGAGGACTTGTAAGGGTTAGCGTACTCATTTATCAGCTCAAGGTTTAGGTTGATACTATAACACTTGATAACTTTCTCATTTTCTTCAACTTTTCGGATAGTATGTAGATAAGTCTTGCCTTTATATTGAAATGATACAAAAGCCTTTTCATTTAGAGCGTTATAGGTTCTTTTTCGACCTATATCAGAGATAATGGCCTTTTTAAAAACAGTAAAATCAAAGGTACTAGAGCCTGTCTCTAAATACCTTGTCCAGGTATCATTGAAATAGTTTAATGTTCCTTGTTTTTCATTGTCCACAAATGCTACTTTTCTCAAATTTGAGTCATGTATTGTCAATAACATTGCTATAGATACCTTTCTTTAAATTCTACTTTGACAGTGGGTTTGGTCTTGACCCAGCTTGAACAATAGACCTCAAGCTGACTGCTTCCTGGTGGTATACTCAAAAATTTTGAACCCTGAACGACATCTACAGCTTTCTCAATTCCATCTACTGTGACTGAGTTGTTTTCGCTGTCAAGAATGACATTTGATCCTATTGGATAACGGTTTGGCAAGTCGTTGATAACTGACACAAAATCCTTTCGATACATCAGCTCATCAAGATATAAGTGAGGGATAATCGCCTTTCCGTGAAAGCCACCAATCGTAACGTGGATTTTAGCTGATTTTTTACCTCTGATTTCAGGAACGAAAAAATTATAGTGCGAGCCATTATAATAGACTTGAACTCTCTCATCGTTTCTCATGATTTCAAACTGCCCCCTTGTTTTCGCAAAAGGATTTCTGTTTTGGTCACTAGAAGAGTCGAAGTCTAAAGTTTTCAAGAAATTATAGTCATTGTGGTTATTTGTTGCAAAAACATTAAAACCGCAGTATAGACCGTTATATCGCTTATAAGTCTCAATACCGTACAAAAACTGATTATTTGCGTCAGTCACAGTCACTTTAATAAAGCCACATTGAGCCACAGAGTCTAGTTGATAGACAAGTTTGCAAAAGATGTAGTCATTGAGTGATCCTTTTTGACCTGTTGAATCAGCTGGGATTTCCCATGATAAGCCTGTTGAATAGCTTTTATTATATGTTCCACTAAACTGCTCTCTTAGCTTGACACGTTTCTTACCGGCCACTGTGACTAGTTCGGATGTCCCGTTTAAATTCTCTGGACTATTAGTCACTGAGCTGTTTTTTACTGCTTTTGCAAGACCATCAGCGATTTTATCGCCTCTAAAGTCAAGTAAGACCTCAGAACGCTTGACTATTTCTGTGTCTACCTCTTTTCGGTCGCCAACCTCAAGAGCTCCGCTAGTATTAACCAGGCCTATATAGCCGTTTTCAGCGTTGTTTTTGACTGTTATCACAGGAAAAGCTGGGACGTTACCATTATTGACCAAATTAAAAACAACCTTGTCAGGTTGCTCTTGTCCGTTATCAAAACGCTTATAGGTTGAGCTGTGAGCTACTCCGTCAGGGATAATCAGGTCAAAACTGCCCTTTTGGAACCATCTAGTAATGTTGTCCATGTCCACAGAGCCAGATACTAGACCCATGTAATACTTGTCAGGCTCGTCTGAAATGACAATTTTGACAGCCTCAGAGGTATTAAAAATACCAGCTAGTTTGTGCTTAGCCGTTTCAAGTGTCATGCCGTTCCCATATTGCATAGCAAACTTGACTTTGATGATTTTAGCGTCTGTCCTTACCTCTTGCAGATTTACTCCTAAAAGTGGAGCGTCATTAGTAGTGATATGGCGCTCATTACCTACTGGTCTTATAATTTCGATAATGTCAATAACCTCAGAGAGGTCAAATCCATTGATTGTGATTGTGTCATTGTTCATTAGATAATCCCTCTCATCATGTTATCAATCATTAACTTATCGTTTTGATAGTTAGTCATTGGGTCTCCGATTTTAGCAACCAGAGTACCGTCATCTAGTACCATATTCACAGGGCGCTTGACAGCCTCCTCAGCCACTTCAAGAGCTCTAGCCAGGACTTTGTCAGCCTGGTCACGAATAACCTCGATTTGGCTTGTTTCTGCTCGTTCTGTGAGTGATTTGAGTCTAAACTGACTAGATACAGTATGTTTCCCTAAACCTAGCAAGTCCTCAGCGCTAAATTTGAACGCTGACATCTCTTTCTGAACGTATGCCAGACTATCAACCACATCAGAGCTATTCTGTTCAATACCCACGGCAATACCTTGAGCAATGTATCTACCTACATTGTCTCTAAATAGTCGTGACGGACTGTGGATCTTGGCCTTGGCTTGTGCTGCTCTTTCAGCTTGAGCGACAAGCGCATTAGCAGCAGCTGTGACAGCCCCAAGTGCTAAATACATACCTTGCGCCAAACCTTGCCCAATCATGCTCCCTGCATAACGCATAGCTCCAGCCCCTGACATTGCCCTAGAACGGATTGAGCTTAACATAGCTGACATTGCAGCCGTTGCTGATCCAATTCCTGAGCGGATGCCGTTAGTAATGCCATTAGAGACCCCACGACCTGCCTGTTGACCGGCTTGAGTCATCTGAGTTGCCGATTGCAGGACCACAGACACCATCTGTTGCATGCTTGAGCGCATTATTGCTACAGCTTGAGACATTGCTGACTGCACAACAGAATTGAGTAGAGACATTGCTGATCTAGCAGCTGCCGAGATACTAGAAAAGGCCGAGACAACCATAGGAGCGGATGTAGCTAACTGCATAATGGCAGTAGTTGCCATGATTGCTGATGTGGTAATCAGTGTAAACTGACCTGGTATTGTACCAAGTACGCCAACTAAAGCACTCACAACTCCACTGATTGCTGTAAATCCTGCTGATATAGCTAGGGCTCCAGCCTGTGCCATCAACATTGAACTTGACAAAGCAACTAACCCACTTTGTAGGATAGTAATGCTAGCTGTTGTCCCTGATAAACCTACAAAAGAGGTCATTACTGATGTTGCAAAGGCACTCATAGCAGTACCAGCCAATGTCATCGCTGGGGCTAAAGTAGTTACAGAGGCTGAAATTGTAGGAATGGTGCTTGCCATTGTTGTTAGTACAGCAACGGCCATGGCTCCGCTGGCTTGTATTGTGAGTAGACCTGCTCCCAGTGCCTGCATACCTGCACCAACGCTAGCCATGCCAGCGCTTGCTCCTGAGATTTTACCTACGCCAATAGCAACAGCGGCTAAAGATGCTGCCATATCCCCAAGGTTGGTATTTGTGATCATTACCACCCCTTGAGCTAACTGCTTAAATCCATTTCCTGCTTTTTGAGCAGCCGTACCAATAGAATTGAATACATTAGCAAGGCCATCTAATACACTCTTGATAGCATTACCTACAGAGGTGATGACATTGGAAATACCATTAAAAGCACTCTCAATACCTTTACCGATTCCTTGAGCGGCAGTAGATATTGCTTGCCCAACTGATGTAAAGATATTAGCAATGCCTTGCAAAGCTGTAGAGATCACTCCTCCAATAGAAGCAATAATGCCAGCAATACCACTCATAGCTGTACTGATACCATCAGCAATAGCCTGGATAATTGTTACAATTTGTGGTGCATTTGCAGATATGGCGTTAATGATCTGAGTCATTCCGTTAGAGATAGCTGTAACAAGTACAGAAATCCCAAGAGCAGCAACTGCAATACCAGCACCAATAAGAGCAACGGAAGCTCCAAAAGCTAAAATACCTACAGCTCCTGCTGTCAATGCTGGACCTAATGTAGCTGCTCCCACAGCAAGCAAGGCAATACCTGCTACAATGGCAAGCATTGCAACCTGTGCACCAGCTCCAGCTGAGGCAAGTTGTATAGCTGCCTGTACCAGGACATAAACACCAGCGGCAGCTATCAAGACCCCTGCGCCAATCATAAGAACTGCAGCGGCCAATCTCAAAACAGAGCCAGCACTTGCGGATGCCGTTGTCCCAACTGCTGTATTCCCTGCGCTCATTGCGGCACTTGCTCCAGCGTTAGCAAGTTGGGCTGTTGTCAATCCTAGAATGTTACTTACTAAACTAACTAGATTCTTACCAAAATCAAAGGCTGTTTTTAGAGCCTGAGCAATCTTGACTCCCGCCTTGATACCTATCAAAGCTGTGCCAATGCTAATAATCGCCGTTGCTACACTTTGGATTGTCCCTGGATCTAAGCCTGAAACAAAGTTAGCTACTGCGGTTGCAGCCTGAGAAAGCCACTTGACAATATTGCCTAGTACACTTCCTAAGGTTGTCAACACTTCTGATGCTGTCAAACTATCCCACACATGACCAATCGCACCTGAAATGCTCTTAATAGCCTCGACAAAAGCACTAACTGCTCCTGTATTTGAGAATGCCTCCCAAAACGTTTTGATTTTGGAAACAACATTAGAGATTGATGAGCTGATTCTAGTGACAACCCCCTCAATGTCTATCCCTTCTAAAAACGCACCTAGCTTTTCAGCAATACTGTCAAAATTGATTTTGTCCAAAGCGTCTGAAACAGCATTTACTGCCTTGATACCAAACTTATTGAGCTTTTCAAAGGCTGGCATGAGCTTATTAGAGAGGCTTTCCTTGGCACCGTCTATAGCTTGGTCAACCGTTTTGAACTCTGTAGCCATTTTTTGGAAAGCGTCCGAGTTCCCAGCGCGGTTCATAGCGTCAAAGAAGTCCTCTGTCTTGACTTTTCCGTCTTGAACAGCTTTTACAAGCTCAGCGGTAGACATTCCCATCTCTTTTGCGACTGCAGCCATACCAGCTGGAGCTTGTTCCATCATAATCTTAAAATCCATCCAGGCAATTTTAGGCTTACTTGCCATCTGTGTTGCCTGAGTGGACAATGATTTCATGGCTTGGGCTGGATTTTCAGCAGAGGCTGCAAGTCCACCAAAAGCCTTAACTAGACTACCAACATTTTTAGTCCCAACTGCGTCAAGTTGCGAGTAAGTACTAGCCATATCAGAGGCTGAGTAGATCGTTTTGGTTGCAAAGTCCTGCATTTCAGTCTTAGCTGCCTTGATTTCCTCAGCTGATCGCCCAAAGGCCTGTAGGTTCCCCTCAAAGGTTTTCCAAGCTTTCTGTGAACTGTTTAGCTCAGAGGCCATTTCACGGACACCACTTGTAATAGTCCCAATTCCTGTAGTAAGGGCAGAACTAATCAGATTAGCTCCTAAGACAGACTTAAAAACAGACCCTACTTTCGAGCCTGCGTTTTCAAGTCCACCGAATAGAGCTTTAAGCTTGCTTACTCCTGATTGAGCATTAGAGCCATCCATATCAACCTTGATAGTAACTGAACCATCTGCCATTATGTACCTCCTTTCTAAAATTAGTAGTCAAATTCATCAGGTAGAGCATACTCTTTTTTGAGTTCCCTCATGTTCTCCTTATACTGCTTACTATCTCCCTTTTGAGGCTTGTAAGAGCGTATTTTTAGCACCTCAGCAAATTTAGTATCACTAGGCAGGCCATTGAGTAAAGCGTTGAACTTCTTCCAGTGTAGGCTGTTCTGAGCGTCTATTAGGTCAATTCCGTAAGCCTGGAGAAATGATGAGTAAATATACTCAGCGTCGTACTTCAAGCTAAAGAGACGATCTCCTCCCTCAGATTGGCTCCTAGAGCGTATCTTGCTTTTGATTGGGTTCCCTGCCAAATCTAGCACTGGTGCTGTGTCTTTAGCTGGAATAATTCTAATATGCTCCTCAAATATCATCTTAAAGATTGCTGTAGCTTGTTCAGGAGTTAAAGCCTGAGTAAAATCTACATCGGTCAAGATTTGAATAGCCAGGAAAGGCTTGTAAAGCTCGTCAATGTCATCATCATTGATCAGCTCCACCACTTTCAAAACCTTGTTAAAAGCGATATTCATTGGATACACATCATCACCAAGGACTAACTCATCTGTCAATTTCCTTGATAGGTCCAGCATGTCAGTCACCTAGATATTTTTTGAGGGCATCTGTATTGTTGCGTTTCTCCCATTCTGAGATAACCCCTGTGATAGCCTCAAGCAAGTAAGCCATAGTATCGACAGTCGAGCCGTTAGAGAAATCATAGACCTTGTTATAAGCGTCTCGGTCAAACAGCTCTGTCCATGACCCTTTTACCAAGTCTTGTAAAGTTTCAAAGGCCTTACTGTCTTCTGTGTTGGCTAGTTTTTCGCCGTCTTTTTTGAGCTTTTTACCAACTGACTCCATTTTGTGGATGTTTTTGTCATTGGCTACAAATTCAAGCCTGAACTCTCCAAAATCAACAGGGATGACATTGTCACGTTTCTTAATTACTACCATTTGTTTTCTCTCCTACTAATTTTTTAAAATCAAAAATAAAAAGGGGAGCCTGTTCACTCCCCTAGATCAAATCATCAACCGACTACAGCAGACTGTTTAGGCGCCACATTCCAGCTGATAGTGCACTTAAAGGTCTCATACTCAGACGCATCTCCGCCTCCAATTTGGATACCTGAGACAGTAGCGACTCCGACATATTGAGTTTTGCCATCAGCGTCTACCACTTTAAACCAGACATTACGGTCATCTCCAGTTTTAAAGCGCATAGCTGCAACAATTGCCTGAGCTTCATCCTCTTTGATGTAATCGCCCTCAAAACTGTAACCACTCTTAACAGACGTCACTACAGTTTTTTTGGTGCCGTCGCCGTTGTAGTATGCAATGTCATCTGTATCCTCGTCATTTTCAGCCTCGGCGGTTTTTACTCCGTCCGCAAGCCATTTCCAGGCGTCATTACCTGGCTCAGTAGCTGGTGCTGTTGGTAACCATGGCGCAAGAAAGTGTTTGCGTTTGGCGTTTTTCATTTTTGGCATTTAGTTTCCTCCATTTGTTTCAAGTTTTGCCGTTACATCTAACATGTAAATATAAAAACCTTGCTCATCACGGTCATTTAGGAATGGCTGTGATACTTCAAGGCCTCTGAATTGATATGAATTATTTTTGCTAGGTAGTTCCAGATTAAAATCGGCGAGAGCATGATTGATGGCCCACAGGATAGAGCTTGTCTTCTGGTGATCAGTCGTTTTGATTGCCACCTCAAATACAAGGCTAATATCCTGCTTACCGTTCATGTACTCTGTTAAAATCTTCCCACCTGGCAAAGGATAAAGGACTAAATCCTCCCTCTCTGATAAGTAATCTAGCTTACAAGTCAGAGGGAGGTTTAGTGTGTTGATGAAATCTCTAAGGACTTCTGAAAAATCATTGTTATTCATGCTTTTACTCCCATTGCTCTTAGACCCGTTTTCTTCCAATCATCAAGATATAACGCTGAGGCTTTCAAGTCCCACCGCTTGCCTGTTCCAGGAGTCGTGTACTTCTTAAAGACAAAACTCCTATTCTTGTTATAGCTCGATCCGTAGAATTGAGCTCTAGCGTAAGGTCCAGGATATTTACCCCCATCCTTAGTAGCCTGACCGCTACCACTTAAGTCTCCACTCTTTCGAGGAATAAAAGGGGTAAAGTCAGTCAACATTTGATTAGCGATAGCTAACTTCCCCTTAGCTAGTGCCTGTGGGGATACCTTTTTCTCAATACCTTTTAAATCAATCTTGACAGATACGCCTATTCCCATCAGATACACTCCACTTCATAGCAAAATACTTTTTGTTTGTGTGGATAACTGACAGGAACCACAGAGGTCACTCTGTACTCACGTTCTCCGTCGTTGATAATGGCATTTTCAAAGGTCTTGTCTAAGACGATTGGGCAATATTTAGGGTACACAAATAACGTACTAGGCTTGGACTCTTTACGGTTGTTCTTCGTACCTTTGACTTGATACTGTCTGTCAAACCTAACAGTTCTAAGGGTCACTGGGCTCTCAAATACTTCTTTACCCCATCCGTCTTTTTCTCCTGTGGTTTTCTGAATTGTTACAGTATCAATCAATAACCGTTTATCAATGTCTGTCATAACCTACCCCCCTAAAGCCAAATCCTACCGATTTCAGAGTATTCAAGGCGTCAAGTGATAAGTTATACCTAGCACTCTCTAAAGACTGGCTAGATGAGTTTTGGTAGGTGATATGAGTGCGCCCTAGAACCACAGTAGAGACTGATTGCTTATCATCAGCCGTAGTGATCCCACTAGCGTCCAAATATGCTACCTGGAAAGCCGTAGCCAGTTTGACAGCTTGCTTTCTGTGCTCAATTTCTTTTTCAAAGTCTACAAAGCTGTAGAAATTGTTAAGAAAGAGGTTGATAGCAATCTCTGCCCTCTTTAGTAGCTTTTCAAACTCCTCAACTTCATCAAAACCAAAGTCCTTAAATTCATCTTTTGTTAAGTAGGTCATGACTTTACCGCCTTAAATTAAATAATCTGGATTCTCAGAAAGCCCTGGGATTACATCTGAAGTTGGTTCTTGAGATGGGACAACTTGCTCGATTTCTTCTAGCCAGTTGTCTCCATATTCCGCAAGTGTCTGTCTATTAATTTCATCCGCTTCAGCAACTGTCATTTCATACGCATTATTTGCATCAAACTGCTGCCCTGTTTTTGCCATAAAAAAGTTTGTTTTAGCTTTAAATGTAGCCATTTATTTTATTCCTCCACTTCGTATCCTTGATTTTCAAAGGCTGAAATCATAATCGGGTCAGATAGAGTAAACGTTACTCCATCTTTTTTCAATGTTTTTGGATCTTTTACTTCTGGCTCCTCTTCAGTTTCTTTAGATACAACCAAAGTCTCTTCAATGTTAGAATCGTTCATTTTTATCCCCTTTCACTAAGCTGATTTGTGAACGTAGATAGCTTTCTTCTTGTTGTCAAGAACAAAAGCGTCGTAACGGATACGCCCCTCAACGAGCTTGCCGTTAATTCCTGGTGGGTTATCGTGGATCTTGTAGTCTTCCAACTTAATAGGAGATGGAGTAGCCACAGGATGAGCAATAATAAACTCTACATTTTGTGGCAATCGTGATGTAGGTGTCAAAACTACTGGTAAGCCGTCAATCATACCTACTTGACCATTGATAGTAATTTCTTGACCAAGGTCAGAGTTTTTCACAAAGGTTGGGTCAAGTTTGATAAGTTTGTAGAATTTAGGAGATACATGCAAGATACGACCAGCTGTTGGGACGAAGGCGTCAGTTAGTTTAACCTGACCATCAAGCACAAGCTCGTAGGCGTTTGTTTTAGTTACTGAACCAGTAGCAATATGATCTGTATCTGCACCAGCTACGATTGTTGCAAAACGGTAAGTATCAACTTCAGGGATAACGACCTCTGACAACTGACGTGCAAGGGCTTTTCCTGCCTCCATAGTGCCATTTGTGTCTTGCTCAGATTTCTTGTCAATCGTAAATGTGAAAGAACGGTCTTTCTTCATTGTCATAGTTTGAACTGCATTCCCAAGCTCCTCAGCGTCACCGTAACGGTTTTGCCCAGATGTCTTGTAGTCATTCATTCCTGTCGTAGGGATAGAGTAGACCTTGACTGTGTCAACTCCAAGGAAATCAAAATCTTGGTTGATGATACCAGTAGATAGGGCCTCTTTAGCAAAGCGCTCATCTACTTTTTCATCAAATTTAGCTGCGTAATTTACTGCCATGTGTAATATTCCTCTTTTCTTTATTTTTGGTTTTATACGCTATCAAAGCCTGCAAATAGGGCTTTGTCCTCTGCGCTTAGATGATCGTATCCAGTTTCTGCTGGTGGATTTCCGTGCACAGAGATATTAGGGTTAGGCTGCTTGTCCTCAGCTTGGAATAGGTAAGGGCTTGACTCTTTGAGTGAGTTGATTGTGTCCTCTAACTGAGGTTTTCCATCTTCTCCTAGCTCGATTTTTTCTAGGTCAATGAATTTCATCAAATCCTCTGAGTTGTAAGCTCCTACGTCTTTTAAAGCAAGGGCTACAGCGTTTGTTTTAGTGATATGAGCAAGGTTTGCCTCACTATCTAGCTTGTACTGGTCAAATTGGGCTTTTAGTTCTTCAAGCTGTTGTTTGCTTTCAGCGCTAGCTCCCTCTTTGGCCTGTAGATCATTGATAGCTTGGGTTTGTTGCTCAAGCTGTTGTTTTAATGTGTCGTTTTCGGCTTGTAGTTCCGACTTGGCTTGTGACTTGGCATTTTCAATACCTGCACCGTACGCTTGCATAATATTGTCAATGACAGCCTTGTCCTCGATACCTGCCTCAACTAACATTTCACGTTTAAGACTCATGTCTTAACTCCTCCTTTTTTACGTCACATGGACAAATTAAGACAGTTTTACGCCATGCTCCAGGGCAAAATAAAAAACCGTATGGATTTCCATTCGGTTTATAGTGGTTTATAGCAATTTATTGCACAATAAAAGCGCCTAGATTGTTCTAAGCGCTAAGTTTTACTAACTGTTTTGCCTTTTTATAGTAAGGTGTTAGGAAATTGATAAATCCTTGCTTATCACTTGGGTCATGTTCCTCTAAGAACATCATCAGCTCAAAGTCATTGAGAGCGTCAAACATTTCAGGGTTTTCATTGTCCCAAGCCTCAGCAAAATCCTCATCTTCTCCAAAAAGGGAGTTAAACTTAAAGGAGAAATCCCAAAAATTATCAATCTGACCACTAACTGCTTGTTCTAGCATGTCTAATACTTGTTGACTGTATTTCATAATGGTTTAAATCCTTTCAGTTTTTTACGTTTCATCATAGTTACTACAACATCTGTATCAGGCTCAGTGATGTAGAGGATACCGTTATAGTACCTTGCAAGTCTGCCGTTCTTCTCTGATACATAGTTAGGAGGTAGAGAAAAAGCTGTCTTTACTGTTTCATAATTGTAGGTAAATGTGCCGTCATTGCGCCTCATACGTTCTATGTAGCGTGCTATTGCATGATCTCCAAACACTATACCATCATTCTTGAAATTAAAGTAAGCCTCCACTGCCTGTTGTTTCTGCTTGTCTGACAGTTTCTCTTGAATGTCCCCCTTGAAATAATTGACAATCCTATTATCATACCTCAAGGAGTCTTTTTCTAATCGACTCAACGACTTGAAATCACTATAAGACTTGGGTGCTTTATTTCCCAAATTTTGTAGTATTTCAGAATACTCCTTTTTAGAGCGTTTGTCAATAGTTTTGTATAACTTTTGAACAGCGTCATCATTATAGTAGTATTTCTCACTAGCATAATCACGATGTAGGAAAGAGTGCTGTTTGAGATAGTCTCTCATGGCTCCCTGTTGGATCCTAACCTTGCTCTTATACTTTTCTATCAGCTCCTGGTCACCTAGTTTCTCTGCAACGTGTAGAAATTCCTTAGACTGTCTGATAGAACGCTCCAGGGCTCTCTGTTTGGCCTGTACGTTTGCGTTTTCTATCGCTTGCTCTGGAGTCAAGTCTCTTAACTCGTCAGGCAAATCAGGCTTGTAGTTAGCCCCCGGAATGTATGGTGTCATCTCATGAGTACAGTTAATACCCTGACAGCCTCCAGCATATCCATAGCCGTAGTCTGATAGCGCCAAAATACGCTCCCCTTTTTCCGTCCTAGCAACTCCAGTGGTTACAATCTGATGCTGCAAAGGAGCGCACATCTCTCTTGCTGTGGCCTTTTTGTGATAGTAAAAGGTATCTATCCCCAACTCCTCAGCTGGAGCCATTCTGACTTCACGATAGACACGCCAAGCCGTCGATTTGATGACTTGCCTAGCGTATGTGTCAGCTCTCCAGCGTTTACCTTGGCTATCAGTAAAGCCATAAAAACCTTTCTGAGCCCATTTCATGACTGTATCAGAGATAGCCTTGTCTGAGGTGCTGAGCCCTGTAACAACCTTGGCCACGCTCTCCTGGACTATGGACTGATAAACCTTTCTGACACTCATTGGTAGAGTGGTATTGATGAGGTTGTCTATATCTCCCATAGCTTGATTGACATAAGCAGCTAGATTGGTCTGAATGATAGAGTTGCCAGCAAAGGAATCTCCACCAGTAGCCTCTAAAAGCTGTTGTTTGGTGTCTTTATAGATTTTGTAACCCTCATTTTGGATAACATGCCTAAGTTGTTCCTCAGCAAGCCCTGAACGATCAGAAATGAGCTTGAGGTTATCCTCGTTGAGGAGGCCCATCTCATTCATTTTCTCAAGTTGCCAAATATAAGGGTTGTCCTCAAGACTAGCAGAGCCACGCTCTTTGATACGGTCTATAACCTGGTCAAATAGATCCAGAGTAAGCTGATGATAGATGTCTGCAACCTGACTAGCGTCAAGCATTAGCTGCTCATCATTGAGCTTGATTGGTTTCTTCTCTTTCATAAGCTCTTGTAAGTCCTTTAGTTATTAGCCGGCTTGGGCTTTTTATTCCAAATAAACGCCTCAGCCTATCAATTACCATATATTTCAACATCTTCATCACTCCTGCCGTTGTTAGCCTCGCCAATAGCATTCCCACTGATTTCAGCTTTGATTTGTCTAGCTTTTTCAGGCGTAACATTGAGCACCTTTTCAATGGCCATGACATCCGTAGCAAAACCAGCATTTACAACCTTAACCCAGTAGTCCAGCTCAGCATTTCGGTCTGTAAAGACTCCATCATCAAGGTTAATGCTGATTTTATCCATTTCAGGGATATTCCCCTTATAAAGACCGTAAGCCTTGCCTAGCTCTAACATTGAGATAATGAGCTCTTTCAGTGACTGCTCTACTAAACTGACAATACTGTTTCTCATCTGATAAGTGTCTGAGTTCTCTGATACAACCTCAGTAGCTGTTTTCAAGCTCTTACCATCAAAGGTAAAGGTACCAGAAGACACTCCTATCTGCATTTCAAAAATCGCCAGGGTCTTATTGATAGCCTTGATATAGTCATCTGAGCGGATAGGCGTTGTAAGGTCTGTAATGCCTACACCCTTGTCCATATCTCCTGAGTCAATCTGTTCATAGACATTACGCCCAGCCTCAAACTCACGCTTGACTGTGACATTCTCGCCCTCCTGATTGTACTCAACTTTAATCATCTGACTAGGGACGGCCACTCTGCGCTGGCCCATCTTAATCTCCCACATAAACTCGTCATAGGTCGTATTAAGAAAGTCCATTGTAGTCTTGGCATTATCAAAAATAGACAAGCCAAGGGCTGAGTTAATATCTTTGTTATTCATCCCTGGGGTCTTCAAGTAAGTAAAGAGAGGACGACTCAAGCCGTTCAGGTCTACCACTTCCTCAAGATCCTCATAGAGGTCTGACAGAGGTACCCTAACGCCTACAATGTTCTTATTATCAGACTTGTAGAGCTCGTTAGTGACCGTGTACTTGTCATCCTTGCCCCATTCGTGCAGTTCAATCAGCGTGTAAAACTTCTGCTTGTTACCCTCTGACTTGATTGTCTTAGTGATAATAGCAGCGCTAGAAACATCCTGTGTGTTGTTTTGCAGAGGCAAAAAGACAGGCGCTTGAATGAAAGAGACTCTTACCTTGTCTCTATCGACGTATGGCCTCATAGCCAAGCCCCCCAGCGCCAAACCACTCTCTAAGTAACGCTCAAAGTTCTTGACAAATCTGTCATCTTGTAGCTGTTTCTGAATGAATTTATTAGCGTCTTTGTCATCTAGCTTGATTTCAGCCTGTTCATTAAACACTAGGCTTGCAATCTTCTTGGCTGCTGTACGTCCAATAGGCAGATGGTTGAAAGCTCGTTTTTGAGGCGTGTTATTGCTGTCAATGTAGTCAATCTGTGGATAATGTCCTGCATAATACTTGAGATTTTCCCTAATGCGGTCATACTCTGCGGATGACACTGCTATTTTAGGGTGATCAGTGATATTCGTTAAGTTCTGTGTCGTCATCACATACTTGCTCCTTGTGAAAAAATTCTTGATAGTCTGTACTATTCCCATTGTTAGCTCCTTTAGGCTTTTAGTCTTAGCTCTCTAGCGTTGTCTAGGACAAAATACTTGAACTCGTCCACCGTGTGGTCATCTTCCTTGATGACTTTTGGATCATCAGTATTAAGTGACTTGTCATCATAGCGGTACATCTTATGCTCCTCTATGAATACCTTGTTATTTTCTGTATCAAGGTAGTAGAAACGCCCCTCAGCTAGTAAGCTAATAACCATGTCTATCATGGTCTGGTTTTTCTTCTTAGCCACAGGGTGCCAGCGCTCACCATAGTCTTTGAAATATTGGTTTCTCAAAGCTCCCTCCGCACTATCAATAGTCATTTTTAATTTAGGTACTCTGTAAGTCTTCATGACCTTGTCTATAAAGTCATGTATCATCACAGAGAGCTCACTAGGCGCCTTTTTGATGGTCTTACCAGCTGGACTATAGTAGAACGTATCAAGTAAGATAACATTACCCTTGGCAGTGAGGCCGTAAGCTCCACAGGCCGTTGCTGACTGTTGGTGTCCTGTATCTAGGGCAAATGATATACCTATCACTTTATCGTTGTCAGGGAGGCTTTCTAATGGCTTAAAATAGCTCATGTTATAAACATGATTACCTAAACCGACTACCTCGCCTAGATACATCCATCTGTAGTAGTCAGGGTCCGTCTCCTTGTATCGTTCTATCTTGTCTTTCATCTGCTTAGACAAAAAACCTAACTTGTCATCAAGGTAGGTGCTGTGATGTATCATGTAAGTTGGGTCACTAGCTTTCTCAGCAACCCACTCATTTATCCAGTCATAGGGATTTCTCGGAGGGTTGTATGTGAAATAGACTTTGACCTCTTTGCCATTCGGTAGCTCTTGACGGATGAAAGTATCCTCAACTATATCAATGTCTTCACGGCCTGCGAACTCAGCCAATTCCTCAAACCATACGGCCATTACATAGCCTTTGGCTATCTTCTGGGACTTGAGTTTCATTGGATCGTCTACACCGTAAAAATAAAATGCTGTACCTGTCTTCTTGTGGGTGATTTGTAGGGGAGATTTCCCAAACTTGAACTGATTAGCTATCCCCATCTCATAAATGGCCCATCTTATCTGCTCATACACTGACATCCTCAAGTACTTACCTACCTTGCGCAGGACTACCACATTTCCCATAGGGTCATTGATAAAGTCATTTACAAGGTCAATGGATACCACAGAGGACTTAGTAGAGGCACGTCCACCCTTTAGCACTATGTGGCTCTTGAGTGTGTAGAGGACTTCATCAAATACTGGGTTAATCAGTTTCGCTAGGTTCAGTATTGCCATTATACTCACTCCTATCAAATGTAAATCCAGTAATGACTGTATCATCCTCATCATTGGAGCCTAGCTGAGCTTTGAGATTATCAATCCTCAAGCGTTGCTCCTCAGTAACGAGAGGGGAACGTGTGAGCTCGTCGTAGGTCTTAATCATGCTTTTAAGCTCTGATTGAGCCCTTGCCATTGCAGCCAACGCCTTGCCTTGCTTATCCCATGCTGTGTGGACTTCATAGCTTGCTCCACCTTTAGCTGTACTAGCAATCAGCATAGTATTAGTATCATCAACGTCCTGCACATACAGAATGCGCTGAGCATGCAACAGATTGGCGTAGGTCAGCGTGATATTTTCCCAAAGGATGTCAATGGGCTGTTTTTCTGAAAGCTCTTGCGCTATCTCATATACCTCTTGAGGTAGATACTTAGCAAACAGTCCATGTTTTAGGGCGTTTTGATTGCCTATACTTCCGCCTTTGCTGTTCTTATTGCCTTTCGGCGCTCCCCGTGTTCGTTTGGTAGTACTACTTTTGTTTTTTGTAGTACTACATTCGCTCCATTTGTCTCTTAACTTCCAAACTGAGATAGTTTTTTCAGGCACGCCCAACATTTCACCAAGCTTGCGGTTAGTGATGTTTCCGTTATTCTGCTTATAAATCTCAAAAGCTTTATCTCGGTTTGGGTCTCGTGCTCTGCCCAACCTATTACCTCCTATTTGTCCGTTTTGTAAATCAAAAAAAGCCACTCAAAGAGTGACTCAGTGCAAGCAGACTACAGACTTGCGTGTTAATTAGTAATCAATTTGAAAGTTTTCCTTTTTTTATTTTTTGTAGTCATTTAAAACCTCTGAGGGAATCAAACCCTCTAGCTTATAACTTATCCGGAGTATAATTAGCTACGCAATCATGCAAGGTCTAGTCGCTCCGCAACCATTTTTAAGTTAATGAGTGATATATGAACCCCCACCCAGAAGATTTAACTCGTTCTGGGACACAAACACTCAAAGGAGAGTGTGGGATTTGAACCCACGGACCGCACATAGGCGACCACCCGTCTAGCAAACGGGCGCATTCAACCTGACTCTGCCAACTCTCCATGTCAGGGAAGGCTTACTGCCTTACCCTTAATTCTTGATACTACCATTTTAACAGATTATCGTTACAGTGCATATCAAGATTATTTTGATTAACACATATTCTCAAGATATTCTCAAGATAACTCAAGAAATTCCAAATTATTCCAAAATTACCTCTAGCTCTTCAATAGCAACCTTACGCATGCTGTAATACGAGCTCTTGCTGATTGATAACTTATCACAAATATCCTCGATATACGTTTTAGTAATATATGTCATTCTCAAAATTGTCCGATACTTCGGATTTGTTAACTTATTGATCATTCGACCTAATTCAAGTTTCCTGTCAATAACTTCTTTGGTGTCCTGTTCTATAGCCTCTTTCATCACGACAAGCTGAGTATAGACATCATCAACTTTTCTAGTCTGTCCGCCTTGGACTTTGACATCCGTCCATTTAGGACTTGAGAGCAAACCTGCCTCAAGCTCATTGATTTCATCTATACGGCTTTGGATGTCCATGTCAAGGTCTTGTAATTCTTTCAATAACTCTTTAGCCTTGTTCACTCTCTGTCTCCTTTGTGATATAATAGTCTTTGTGAGAACTATTAGCTGGGGCAGAGATTGCCTTGGCTCTTTTTATTACCAAGTTATGTGAATTTTCTTGTTAGAAACGAATTCTTGCTCAGTGAAAAAATTTTTAGATAAATAAAGCTTATATTTGACAGTAAAGCCAGAGCCTAACAATTCTCTTAATGCTTCCAATGTTCTTTCGTCTCCTAATCGATTCCTGAGATATTCGTCTCTAACTGACCAAACATCGATTAAATAGCCTGTATAACCTTTTTGAGCAGAAGTTTTTAGTTTTCCTTCTAGGTTATATTTCTTAAAATAACGCTCAAACCATTTAGCATGGCTTTCTGAGCTAAGTTGCTGTACTTCATCGAATAGTGTCATGATTTACCTCCAAAAGCTCCGGATTTTCGTAGACATTGCCGATGATTTCCTCGTCTTCAGTCCACGCATACCCACTTAACAACCCCTTTAGATATATAGCAGGCATTCCGCCTATGTATGAGCCACCGTATTCTTTTTCTAAATACACTTCATGTGGACATCCTCTTGTACATTTTATAATATCTCCGACAAAAACCTCCTTGCCGTTTTTATCAAATAATCCTGTTGATTGCATGAGTTCGATTTCGTCAAGCTTCACTAACCCACCATATATATTCCCATTATATATATTTCTACGGAAAGATAGATGAGCTATTTCTCCTGATTCTTTGTAACGAATAAAGGATATCCGACCCATTTCTTCCCATGTCTTGTGCCACGCTCTAAATTTTGTTGTCATAATCTCACCTCGTCTCCAATCCTTAAAGATTCGTAGCTTGTTTGCGTGACTACGAAAATGCCATAATTTTTAATAGTGATTGTGTGCATGTCGCCAATTTTCTCCTTTTGAACAACCTTGCCTTTAATTTCTGCGCCTTGATTGTCAGCTTTATAGACGATAATTGGGCGTTTTTCTTCTAATTTCTTAATATGGATACTCTGCCAAATATTCAATCCAGCAGACAATAATATCCATATAACTATAAATCGTTTCAATCTGTGACCTCTTTTTCTTGTATTGTGTCCTACTTCTAAAAAATATCAATTTTAGCCGTTTTTAATTCCAATATAACGTCAAATCTAATACAGTTTATTTTCTTAGTCATGTCAACCAAATCCACGTTAGGCTTGAAAAAATCGCTATAGACCAAGCAACGGTGGCAAATATCGTCTAAAGCCACTTTGGTTGCATCATCAAGAGTAAAGACTTGATTCACATTAAAAATAAAATCTCTAATGTTATCAAGCGCTTTAACGCTAATAACGTTGTTCTGCATATCCTTGTTAAAAACTTGGGTGCTTTTGACAAATTCAATGATTTTATTTTTAGTCACTTTGTCTTTCATTTTTCCACCTCCTCAATTTTATTCTCTAACTTATCTTGTGACTTTCTAGCTCACCGAATTCACGCCCTTGGTTCACGAAATACGAACCAATAAGGATCGCATCTGCCTCGTCGTCTTTGACATTCAGGTTGAATCCGTCTGAAACCTTAGCAACAGCCTGTATCTTCATTGATTTCTTACTTCGGTCTTTGTAGCTAAATTTCCAGTACTTGCGCCAGGTCGACACGTTCACGAAGTACACATTGTCAGCAATCAGTCGACCAAGGATGATACCTGTCACAATTCCGATGCTAATCATAGATTGTTGATTTGGTCCCATAACCGAGTTTTTCTCGACCACAATCGATTCAAAATGGCAGTCGTGTTTCTGGAGCGCTCTAGATTGAATCGCTCGCAGTTCGCTAGCCATGAAGCGCCCACGTTCAAAGAATGATTTGCTTTTATGCTTTAAGACACCACTCTGGACAAGGTCAGAGCCGTAAAATACGGCCCATCCTGTCGCAGTAGTTGAAATGTCTAACGATAATGTCAGAGATTTCATTGCAACTCTCCCTTGATTCCACAAAGGTCGAAGAGATTTCGCTTGTTGTTCTCGATGAACTCGAAGAACTTCTGAAGTTCGGCCAAGTGGCGTTTCTCCCTCTTGACTCCAAGGCTCGTATGATACTCTGTTGGTGTTTTCGGTGTTACCCTGATGTCTAGCCAATAAAGAGGCTCGAACACGTCGCCACTTGTGTCAAGAGAAGTGTCTGCGTCCGTATTTCTGAAATGCATCTGCATATCATATTCAATTTTGTTTGTAATCGTGATGTTCTTATCTACGATTTCTAGTGTGATACTTGTTCCTGGGATGTCGATTTTATTTAGCATTTATTTTTCTCCTTTATGCTACTTTTTTTACTAATTTCGTTTGCTTCATCCATTCTCTGGCTATGTCCCATACTTCAGCTGGTACATCTTGGTTATATTTGCCACGAAATTGAGCTATCTTCCCCTGCCTTACTTCGAGTGTGTAAAGAGGTTTTTTAGGTTGATTTGATAGACGGACAAACACTATTAAGGTATTCCCTTTAAAATGCTTGTCTGTGTATGAGCTTACGCAGTGGTGTAGCTTCTTGCCCTCATAGATAAGCTCGGCCACTTTTCTAGGGACATGGAATGCGTATCCCTGGATGGTCTTATCCATTCCTTCTCTGAGTTTAAATTCAGCTTCAAGTTGCTTGCGTTTCTTCTTATCTTCCAGTTTTTGTTTTTCTTCGACGAATTGATTGTATAATCCGACTGTGTGATTGTGCATTGCCGTAAAATCCTTTGGTACAAGCATAGCATCACCTTCAGGCTCAATGCCCATTTCTCGTAGCATCTTGAGATAGTCAAGGTATTCATTGAAGTCAATATGATTCTTGATAACCCAATTCTGAAACTTATTGATCCCGATACCTTTCGGTATGTGCTTGATATCGTGGTAAGTCAGATAAGACTCAATGCCAGGCACTAGTTGGCCGTTCCGTTCTTTTAATCGACGGCTCAATTCAAATTCATTGAAACTACGATTCGAGTTCTTAAAGAATTGTTTGTTCTTTTGAAGCCATCTGCGGTTCAAGGTTCGCATATCTACATTTCTTGTAAATCCAATTCTGTAATCTGGATACATGATTTCGTTGGCTAATCTATAAGCATGAATTTTCTGAGCAAATTCAATTTCAAACTTATATTTGTAAAGCCGTTCAATTTCCCAATAGTAAATATTCCCGAACTTCAAATATTTGAGTTCAGATACCTTTTTAAGTTTTTCAACCCAGTTGTTTGGATAGAATATATTACCTGTATAATATCCTCCGCTAAAGAAATTAGCGAAAAGATACGGATAAAATTGTCCGTTGTAATCTTGGCCAATCTTCACATGTTTGTCATTTTCGAATCGCTCCAAATTTGTAAAATGCCAATCGATAAATTGTTTTCCTTCAACCAACTTCGACCTGAATTCATAAGATTGTATTTCGATACGTTTCGAAGTGCTGAGAATGATAGAGAAAAAGTAAGTCTTGTCATAAAAAGTGAGCCGTGACGACTTTATCAGTCGCTTTTCAATACAATGACCAAGATTCAAATCTGAAGCAATTATGGTCTTGTCCTTATTGGTCCATTTGTACGTTGTGATTTGCGAATAGCACCAGCTCCAGAAGTTTGCAGGTGGTTTCAATCGTCTATCAGCTTCTCGCTTGCATTGTTCGTTGATCTTGCTCATGCTAATTCTTCAAAAAGGTCCAATTGGCCTTCGACTACTCCTTTCTCCTTCTTAATTTTAGGTTTCTTGATGATATCATCGTCTGGACCAGCGCCTTTTCTAATTTTGGCCACGTCAATCTTCTCTTCTTGAGAATTCTGAGGTTTTTCTTTCTTGATAGATTCGACTGGTACCTGTTCAATGTTGGATACTTGTGAATTTGAAATAAAATAATCTCGAATCCATCCAAAAACAGTCTCATCATCGATACAAGCCACTCCGTTTTCAGCGAAGTTTCGAGCTTTTTCTTTCGCATATTTTAGAGCGCATGTCAGAGAATATCGCTCTTTTAAGATGCCTTGAAATAGTTCTTCATCTTCCTGGTCACAAATCCAGTTATGAATGCGATCAAGTGCGATATCGTGTGGTTTATTTAATTCCTCTAGCAACTTGGCCAGGGCTTTTTCTTTGATTTCATTCATGTTATTTCAAAAAAATGCGACTGCCTTTGTGATAATTGGCTAAATACGGGCAGTCGCTCGTCCAAGGTCACATGACCTTCATTGACGTTTTCTAGTTCGCAGTTTTACAAGAATACACGGCTTGTTTATTTTTGAGTTGTTTCCCAAAGAGATAGATCATCAATCACCTCCACACGCTGGCTCAAAGCTTTTGTTTTGCAGTATTCACAATGGCCGCATGGCTTTGCCTTCTCTTCGCCTCGCTTGACCTTATCAAGATGCTGAATCAGCATAGACAGCTCAGTCAGCTCATAGTCGAGTTTTTCCTGCGATTGGAAAACAATCGCCCGGGTATCAGGCGTCGACTCTTTCGTCACTGCGTAAATAATAGGGGTGAACTCTTTGCCGTACTGATTTTCCAGCATCTTCTTGTAAGCAGCCATTTGAAGGACATATCCCCAAGCCTCGAACCAGCGGACTTGAATATTTCGTCCGCTTGCTTCATCCTGAATCCAGACCATGCTATCAATGTCAGATTTCGTGGTCTTAATATCCACGAAATACCCTTTTTCAACATTGAGACAGTCAATCTTGCCTTTGAATTCCACGCCTTCTATTTTGCCTGTTACAGCAACCTCTTTCTGGCCGACATAGTAGTCCATGAACTGCTTATCAGCTTCCAGTCGCTCAATCATGCGCTGACCAACCAGGAAGTCAGATTTTAACTGGCCTTTGGTCTTTCCAGCTTTTGAAATCATGGCATCTGCATTTTTATCCATAAATTTCTTATGTACTTCTGGACTTTCAAAATAGCTGTGGACCATGTTCCCGACCAAGAGAGCTGTGTTGTCTCTCTGGTCTTCCCATTCTCCTTCCAACTCCGCTAGCGCTCGTGCTTCGCACTCTCTAAATCGCTTATATTGCGAGATAGACCAGTAGCGACGTGCAGAAGCTGCTGAATAGTAGTCTTTACCAAGTAAATCCATTGTCATTCCATTTCCACCCTTTCAGCCTTGCTTGCCATTTCAGGCATTACTCGGACAATAATCCCTAACTCTTGAGAAATAGCCTTGAATTGCTCTTTGACTTGACGCATATTTTTTTCAGGGAAAATAATTTCCATATTTTGGTATCGATAACCATATTTTTCAGCCACATCATCAGAAGCCATATTTTGCGATTTTTGGCCTACTTCTTGTTCGTGGGCACTATTACCCTCCGAACTCGTTTCAGGCTCAAACTCTGGCTGATTTTGGGTGTAGGATTGATTCTGAGTGTTTCGTTCTGCTTCCGCTTGAGCTTGTCTCATTTCAGCTGCGTCTGCGTGTAGGATATTGATAACATCCAAAACGGACTTGCCTTCCTTGAGCATGTCAGCGTATTTTTGAGGAGCTAGATCATTATCCTCTGCAATGGCTGTCATTTCCTCGATACGCTTTTTAAGCTCTTCCTCCGC
The DNA here is from genome assembly GCF_002096815.1 of Streptococcus mitis. Classification (GTDB taxonomy): domain Bacteria; phylum Bacillota; class Bacilli; order Lactobacillales; family Streptococcaceae; genus Streptococcus; species Streptococcus mitis_AD. The sequence continues at coordinate 154,592 of NZ_NCVJ01000018.1, read as the reverse complement.
CTTGGCTTTATCAGCTAGGTCTTTATCGTCTAAAATGGCCTGCAGGATATCCTCCAGCTTGGCGCCTCCTTCATAAAGTCGGATATAGACAACTGGGCCAAAGCCGGCCTTGGCAGCTGCTTCTGTTATCTGGATAAGTCCGGCCTCGCGTTGCTGTTTTTTGGTTGCTTCTTCTGCGACCAAATCAACAATCATCTTAGAGGTCGCTTGATTGATCCGCACATTATCAGCCATGAAGCACTTTTTCTTGCTGAGATCATCAAAGTAAATAGCAAACAGCTTGATATCAAGATCGACTCCGCTATCTGCGATTGCAGATTCAAAAGCCGCTCTGACTGTTTCCTTGCGAGTTTCTGTCGCTCTCTCTTCAAATTCTTTAATCTGGTTTTTGATGTCTGTCTGCAAAGTTTTGATAGGGTCCAGTACAGCATTAACCCATGCTTTCACTTCGTCCAACGGATTAGAGTAGTCTTTCAGTTGGTTTTTGAGTTCTTGTTCAATCTGACGTTGCACTCGTCCCAATTCATCTTTAACCTTGGTATCATCTAACAAAGTCTCTTCTGTTACGATATAGCCTGCGTATTTTTTCTGATAGGCAGCTAAAGCCTGTTCCAAAACTTCCTTACCTTGAATTTTGATTTCGGCAGCTTTTAGGACAAAGCCGACCTCTAAATCCGTTACTGGAACAAGTTCGAGGCTATCCGTTACATCTTTTAATTCTTCAGTCATTTTAGAAATCCTCCCCTTCTAGCATGTCCATTTGACCATTTTCTGGCTCCTTATCAATTACTTCACCCGTTTCTTGATCAAAATCTGGACCTTCATCTGCTGAGTAGCTTGTATCTGTGGTCGTCAACTCCTGGTTGATAACCTCTTTTTTTGGTTTTTCAGTCACTTCTTCAGAAGCTCCAAGGATACTATCTAATGTTTCAGCTTCTTCTCTCACTGGTTCAGCTTCTTTCATTTGACGATCATTGTCGTACTCGTCAGCAATTGTGTTATTGATTGCTCCAGCGAACAAGTCGCTGTCATTGCTTGTGTTGATAAACATTTTGGCAGCTCGGTTGATAACCGTACGCATGGCCATCTGGTCAGGGAAGTCGATTTGGACATTTTTCGTTTTCGCCTTAGACCATGACTTGTCAATTTGTTTTTTAGTCATGACTTCAAAGAACTCTTCTCCATCAGTTCGAGTGATGATGCAATAAGCAGCAATTATTGGATTATCTGCGTTCTGCCAATCTGTCTCATGTTTGACTAACTTCTTACGCCCGTTTTCAACTGATACCTCTAGTGTATCCCCTTTGTAGACAACATTAGCAGTAACGTCTTTCACCTCTTGCAAATCTTTAGTAACTTTAATGGTCCCAAAATACGACATTCTAAGCTGAACATCCGAACCATATTTGATAAAGTAACATTGCTTTTTAGCCGGGCTCAGTCCTTGGGTTACCATTTCTAACAATGCATTATAAACGCTGTCTTGAGTGCACTGTTGGAGTAAATTCCCGCTATTAGAATTTTTTAGAGCATAATATGCTGAACTGAGTGCATTGCTAACGCTATAATTCGGTGCAATCAGGAGCCCTTCCCCCTTCATCGCTTCGATTCGTGTTGCAACATTTGATGTAACTTGCTTCTGTGTTAGTTCGTTTGTCATTTTCATTTCCCCTATGTGTTCATGTTAATTCTGCGACTAGCATTACTGTTTAAGGTATCTAATTCATTATTGTAGTCTTGAATAAGTTGCAAATTCCTGTCAATAAAACGTTCTACAACTTGGCCTAAAAGTTCTTGCGTTGTTACACCTCTTAACTTAGCAAGAAGTCCGATGTATTCTTTTTGTTTCTCAGATACCTCTGCTCTTATAAATAGCTTCCCTTTGTTGGCTATCTGCGTCATTTTCTTCTACCTTTCGTCTTCTTCAAATTCCAATTTTCACGTTTTATACGTCTATTTTCATTTTGCAATTTTAAAATAATATTTTGTTGTTCGTTGATAACTTCTCCGAGTTCTCGGCCGAGATGCATATATTCAGCTCGCCAGTTGTCGATTTCTTCGTGTAGTTCATGAATCATATTTCATCACCCACATATCGATACTGCCCACATCCAACATAGATGTACTGGCTAGGGTCAAGTTCTTCTCGTGGTTCAGGCGGTTGCATTATGTCTCTATCGTAATCAAACATGAGCATACACCTTTCCAAGTTCCAGAACTCGTTTCACATATCTGGCCTTGGATGTTAGCCCAAGGTCCAGCAATTCGTTTTTTTCTTCATGATTGGCCAAAAGCCACACACGATTTTCAAGTTCAATTCTGGTCATCTTCCTGCTCCACCTCTTCATCTTTCAGTTTGATTTCTAGTCTTGTTATGGCTTCATCTACTGACTTGCCGTCTAAGACGTCCTTGATCATGTGGCTTACATCATGAAACGATTTAGCTCTGGTTCTTCCTTTTTCGCTATCAGGAAACAAACCGAGGTCTTGCATAAGTAGAAATGCTACGCTTGCGTCGTGCATTGCTTTCTGAAGTTGTTTTATTTTCTTGATTGTACGAATTGCTTTAAGCATATTGTTGTCCTTTTTCGATTTGTTCTTTTTCTTTGTAGATTGCCAATTCTTGCTTCAAATTGTAGATTTCTTGCTCGAAAGCAAAGCGACGTTTGCGCTCCTCAAATAGTTCTGTCATGAGTTCGACCGCTACCTCTCGCCAGTCAAGGTTAATTGATTTAATAACACCTTCGAGTCTGAGTTTTAACTTAGTAAGTAATTTCATTAAGCTACGCCCTCTTCGTTAGATTGCTTGTTTATGCCTAAAATAATGTCATAGTACGAATGACCGGCAGGGATGACATATCCTGTTAAGTCTTCAATGACTGAACCATCTGCCATGATGTTTACAATTCTTGGTTTCCATTCCTTTTTTACTGTTTTCATGATATAATTACCTCGTAACTGTTTTACTGAGTCCCTCAATGGAATTGCCGTTCCAGAGGGGCTTTTTTGCTATAATTAACTTATCCTAAACGAAAGGAGGATAAGTGATGAGTTTTAATCAAACTCTCGCTGATAAAATTCTTGAGTTTGCTGCGCTTGAGCCATCTATCCCAGTAGGTACAGGGCACGACTTCCACGCTCCAGAATTTGAGGAAGATGATTTCAAAGATACCGCCAAGCAACTGATTTCATCTGGTCAAATCACTGGTTTACTCAAGGAAGATTTCAGTGGTCTATTCATTGAGTTCAGACAGTAATGTTTGAACTCCTACAACTGCCATCATCTCATCTACATCAATAACATCTGGTGTAAATGTGACGGTGGCTTTTGGTTTTCCGTTCGCAGGCATTTCTAGTCTGAAGCCAGTGACCCCTCTGCCAAGCTCCCAGTCATTGATTTTTACTGAATAACCTGAAGAATTAAGAGATTGACCCTCAGTAGGTTCCTGCTTGGGTTTAATACTTAGTTTTAATTGCTTCACGTTTGCTCCTTTCCCATTTTTGCAAAGTCCTAAAATTGAAATTTCTCTCTTTTATTTATTAAGAGAAGTAGGACTTGTTGTTAGTTAATATTTATTGTTATTTAATACTTGTTGTTAGTTAATATTTGTTAGTGTAAAAAAATTTACATGTATTATTTTTACATGTATTATTTTTACATGTATTATTTTTACACCTGCAAACCTTGTGACCTCAACTCAGCAAAAAGTCTCTCTTGCATTATTTGAAAACTAAATTCTGATATTTTTCTATCAGAGAAGAATCTAAAGATTCGCGAACCAGTCCCGCGCCCAAAAGATACCTTAATTTCTCGCAAATAGCCCGCTTGTTTCAATTTCTCAAAGTGCTTTAAAACAGTTCGATAATTCAAGCCTGCTCGTTTTGCTATCTCTTCAGGGTAGACTTGCCAGGTAGATATATTGCTCAAAACAATCATCAGTACTCCTATTTCAGCTGCTCCAAGCGCAGGATCGTTGATAAAATCATTACTAACAGCAGTATAGTCGTTAGTTGGATTCCTGAAAGATGAAATCCACTTTTAAGTTATAAAGTTTTTTCTTATCCATGCGAGCTCCTTTCTCCTTTTATTTTTTGCTCCTCTACTCCATCAAATCGATTGTGAACGAATTTTCGTTCACTTAGTGAAAAAATTAAGCAGTATCACCTGCTGGAGTGAAAAGGTATTTTAGCTCGTACTCTGGAAAAAATTTCTCCTGAACTAACATAGCTTCTTGAAAAGTGAAAGGGTACTTCCCTTTTAGCTTGTCGCTAACAGTTTGTGATCTTACACAAAGATAATCAGCGATATCTACAATAGAAATGCCCTTTTCCTTTCGTGCCTCGTCAATATTCAACATACGCAACTCCTTTCTAAACGAATTTTCGTTTATTAAATTTTAAAATTAAGCTCGTTGATGAGCTTGATTATATAATAAACTTTTTTTCGTTCATTGTCAACAAAAAAACAGCAAATTTTTAATTTTGTTTTTCTTTACAAACGAAATTTCGTGTGGTATAATAAAAAAAAGGAGAAATAGCTATGACAGAACAGGAACTAAGAGAGCTCATAGAGCTGAAATACGGGAGCGTTCGGCAGATGGCATTAAAAGTCAACATGCCAGCTTCTACCATAAATTCCATTCTCAATAGAGGGATTTTAAAATCCAATGTTGATAATATTTTTAAAATCTGCTCAGCGCTTGGGATTCGCCCTGAAACATTAGCTGACGGAGTTGATTTTCATAAACTGGAGACTGAAGCACCCGAAATCCTAACCATCTACAACCAATTAGAAGAACCTAGACAAGAGAAAGTCCTCGACTTTGCCAATGCTCAACTTGATGAGCAGGAAAGCTCTAAGGTTGCTTCTATCTTCGAGAAGGTAAGCAATGAAGATTATATCATTGACTACGTCGAGGGACTGGTTGCTGCAGGTCATGGAACATTTCAGGAAGATAATCTGCATATGGAAGTGAGACTCAGAGCTGAAGATGTACCAGAGGAATACGATACTATCGCTAAGGTTGCTGGTGATAGCATGGAGCCACTCATAGAAGATAATGACTTATTATTTATCAGAGTAGCTAGTCAAATTGATGTCAACTCAATCGGTATTTTCCAAGTGAACGGCAAGAACTTCGTCAAAAAGCTTAAAAGAGATTATGACGGTTCCTGGTACTTGCAAAGTCTAAATAGTGGATACGAAGAAATCCATCTGACAGAAAACGACGACATCCGTACAATCGGAGAGGTCGTAGATATTTATAAAGTGTAGGGGTTCTGAATTTGGGAAAAATAGAAAACCTTGCCCTACTATCCGAGGCAACCGAACGGCTTATAAGTTTTGTAAAAGATAATCCCCATTACCATAAATGTTATGGAATGGGGCAAAGTCTTTTGAATTATGTTGAGCAGTTAGAAAGAGACCTACATAAAAAAAGGCGTCGTTACAAGACATATGCTCCAGGAACTATAGTATATGTCCATTTTGGGATGAATTTTGGAGAGGAATTTTCAAAAACACATTATGCTATCACACTCTCTAAAAACGATAGGAAAGATAAGCGGACTATAACTGTTATTCCTTTAACGTCTAAACCAGGTAAAGATAAACTAAAACTTGATTTTGAATTTTCAAGAGAACTCTTTTATTTAACTTACGAATTAGCAACTACGTCTGCTAGAAAGATAAATGACGAACTCCTAGAGGAAATAAATTCCGTTTTACCTGATAATATTGCACCTATCACTGATATAACAGATATGCCTTACTTATTCGAAAACATAGATAAGTACTACGATACATTGAAAACTGTTTATCAGAAAAAGAAAAAATCTACTGAACTATTAGAAAAAGCTAACGAGCAAATGGATAGATTTCAGAAGAGTTTAGAGAAGACGACTTACGCAGCCTTAGATTGCATAACTACTATTGATAAAAATAAAATAGAACCACGAACATCAGAAATTGATGTTTTATCAGCTACAGTTATCGGAGATAGGCAACTGAGAAAATTATCGGACGCAATTAGCGAACGGATTATATTTGACAATTAAATAGAAATTTTGATAAAATACAGTTGGATTACCTAGATGAACTCATCTAGTGCAAAATACGGCAGGTAGCTCCTGCCTCGGTCACAGCTGTACAATAATTGTGCAGCTTTTTTGATTACACAAACAAAAAAAGCCCCACGCTCAAAGATTGGACCCAGAGAGCGTGAGGCTAGCGACAAGAAAAACTTTTCAAAAGATATTACCTTTTGAGATGTTTTCTTGTACCCATTTTATCATTTTTTAGGAAATTTTGAAAGAGGTACTACAATGAAAACTACAAATAAAGTAGCTATATATGTCAGGGTGTCTACCACCTCGCAAGTTGAGGAGGGGTACTCTATCGACGAGCAAAAAGCCAAGCTCTCTAGCTACTGCGATATCAAAGACTGGAATGTATACAAGATATACACTGATGGGGGATTTTCAGGAGCAAATACTGACAGACCAGCGCTAGAGGGACTTATCAAAGACGCTAAAAAAAGAAAGTTTGATACAGTGCTAGTCTATAAGCTGGACCGTCTTAGCCGTAGTCAAAAAGACACGCTTTACTTAATTGAAGATATTTTCATAAAGAATAATATAGCGTTTTTGAGTCTGCAGGAGAATTTTGACACCTCTACACCTTTTGGTAAGGCTATGATTGGGCTCTTGAGCGTCTTTGCTCAGCTAGAAAGGGAGCAAATCAAGGAACGCATGCAACTTGGGAAAATAGGACGTGCCAAGGCTGGAAAATCCATGATGTGGGCTAAAACATCCTATGGATACGACTACCACAGAGAGACAGGAACTATCACTATCAATCCAGCTCAGGCTCTGGCCATTAAGTTTATCTTTGAGAGTTACCTGAGAGGGAGATCCATTACAAAATTAAGAGATGACCTAAACGAGAAATTTCCCAAAGAAATTGATTGGAGCTATCGGGCGGTCAGAGCCATACTAGATAACCCTGTCTACTGTGGTTTCAATCAGTTCAAGGGAGAGATTTATCCAGGTAATCATGAGCCGATAATCACAGAGGAAGTTTATAACAAGACCAAGGAGGAACTGAAGGTCAGGCAAAGGACAGCAGCAGAGAATGTCAATCCTAGACCATTCCAAGCTAAGTACATTCTATCAGGTATCGCCCAATGTGGCTACTGTGGTGCTCCTTTAAAAATTATGTTAGGCGTAAAGAGGAAAGATGGGAGCAGGTTAAAAAAATATGAATGCCATCAAAGGCACCCACGAACGCTGAGAGGCGTTACTACCTACAACGACAATAAAAAGTGTGACTCAGGATTTTACTACAAAGACAAGCTAGAGGCCTATGTGCTAGAAGAAATAAGCAAACTACAAGATAACGCTGATTACCTGGACAAAATATTTTCAGGAGACAATGCTGAGACCATAGACCGTGAAAGCTACAAGAAACAAATAGAGGAGCTGTCAAAGAAACTCAGTAGACTAAACGACCTCTACATAGATGACCGCATTACCCTCGAAGAATTACAAAGCAAGTCAGCCGAATTTATAAGCATGAGGGCTACTCTTGAGACTGAACTAGAAAACGACCCCGCACTCAGGAAGAACAAAAGAAAGGCTGATATGAGGAAACTGCTAAACGCTGAAAAAGTGTTTTCAATGGACTACGAAAGTCAAAAGGTGCTTGTTAGAGGGCTTATAAACAAGGTTAAGGTGACAGCTGAGGATATTGTTATCAATTGGAAAATATAAATAATTTTAGTAACCTACATTTCCACAAGTGTAAAAGCTTTAACCTTAGCTTTTTTCAAGAATGTCATCATTTTTTTCATTTTAAAAATTCACCTCCATATTTTGATACATGGGCATGAGCATTGCCGCATAAAGTAAAACGATAAGCAGAGCCACAAAGATAAAAACCAGTGGCTGCACCAGATTCATGGTGCGGTTGACTCGGGTAAAAAAAGCTTCCCAAGTTTTTTCAGAATAGATTTCCAACTCACTACCCAGCTTGGACTTGACTTCCCCGTACTCGATAATGAGACTCAACTCCTTCTTAAAGAAAGGATAGGTTGCTATGGTTTGAGAAAATTCGCGGCCATTTTGCAGGGCTTGAGCCAGATCTTGACCGATTTCTTTAAAGAGCCGAGAACCTTGTTCCTGCATGATCTGAAAAATCTGCGTCAGCTCCATTCCCTGCGAAATCATATTCCCCCACTCACGCGCATAATAAGCTGTCAAATAGGTCTGCACAAAGATTCCAAGAAAGGGAAGGCATGCTAAGATAGAAAAGACGCGCATCTTAGAACTTCTTTTATAAAAAGTTAGCGCTAAAAGAGTAAGTAGAAAAACAAACACTACCATGCCTAGAAAGATTTGTGGCAGATTGCCGATAATTTGCGTGGCAATATTGCTACTATCCAGTTGTGGTAGTAGGTAGTTCCGTAGCCCCAGCATGATTAAGAGAAGAAAACCCAGCAAAATCAAAGGATAGTTTGCTACTTCAATTAATTTTTTCTTGACCTTGGCTAGATTGTCTAGATACTCTTCTATCTTTCCCAAACTCAGGTGGAGATTTCCATGGACTTCCGCTAGGGATAACTGAGTGACAATGGCACTTGAAAATCCCAAACTTTCCATCATTTCTGAGAATGATTTCCCCTGAGACAAGCCCGTGCGCATCTGAGTCACACACTGCTTGTCTAACAAAGCACTCCTATCTAAAAAGGAGATGGTCTCCACCAAATGAAAACCGCTGGAAAAGAGATTGTTAAACAGGGTGATGATATTTTTTTGCTTAGCTGTAGCTAATTTTTTCCGTTTCAGCCTGAAGACTTGTGATATGTCCATCTTTAAGAAGCTGGTCAATCTGTTCATTCCAGCTAGTTGACTGGTGTTCTTGATAGTCTTTGTTTGCAAAGTCAACGATTCCTCCTCCCCCGATTAATCTCTGGTAGCAGACTCCTTGCAGAACGACTGCTAATTCCTCCTCACTCACACCCAACTCCAGCAAGCGCTCATAAACACCTCGGATACTCTTGGCATGAATGGTTGAAAAGACTGTCGCCCCTGTCAAACTGGCTCTGACCACTGCACGCGCCGTTTCGCTGTCTCGAATTTCTCCGATAATCAAGAGATCTGGTCGATGACGTAGGGAAAGTTTGATGAGATTTTCATAGGTTAGTCCGATCGCTTCATTCAACTGTAATTGGAGCATGTCGTCCTGCTTGATTTCTACAGGATCTTCGATGGACATGACTTGCTGTCCTTTAAAGAGAGACTTGGCCAATTCATGCATCAGGGTCGTCTTGCCACTTCCGACTGGACCAGCAAAAAGATAGAGTCCCCGTTGCCTGTACTGCTTGCCCAATTCATCAATATCCTGAAACCAAAAATGCAAGTCCTGCTTCTCATCATGCAGCAAGCGAATGACTAAACTCTCATGCCCTCTATAATCGCCTACTGTAGATAAACGTAGGGACGCCATCTTCTGGTCATATTCATAATCACAGGAACCAAGTTGACTACGTCGCTTTTCTCCCACATTCATACCCGCCACAAACTTAAAGTGACTAATAACGGCCGCAAACTTTTCAAAATCATAGCTACCAATTTTACAGCGCTCGTCTCCTACCCTCATATGAAGCTCATAAACGTCTAACTTAGGAACAAAATAAATATCCTGCGCCCCTTTTTTCCGAGCCGAACGAATGATTTCTTGTGCAATTTCTTGAACCATACTTACCTCCTCACCTATACTATTCGCAAAGATTTGGGAAAAATAAAAAAAGCAACTCCAAAAAAGTTACTTTTTCTCTATTTTAATTTCATACGGCAAGAACGGTGCCTTTCCTTACCTGTTTGTTTTTCATAGCCTGGGCGTAGTTTTTCATCTGGAATAACCTGCTCATCCTGCAAAAGAGCCAAAGAATGGTATTGTTGTAAATACTCGTCACATTCATCACACCAGCGTTGGTCTTCTGGATCCCAAAAAATGGTCATCAAGTCACTTCTACTTTTATAAAGAGGAGATTCTTGTTCCAATCTAAACCAGCAAGTTTTGTAGTATTTGAGAGCATCATAATACTGGTCAAATTTTCTACTTGCTACAATATCTTCTTCCCAACCTTCTAAGAACCACCACGGTTCAAAATCTCCGTACATTTCTATAACACGATACATATTCATTCATTCCTTTGTACCGTATATTATAACCAATTCCGCCAGACAAGAAAAGAAATATGCTCATTTCTTAATTTCCAGATAAAAAATCCAGCCATCTTATGATGACTGAATTTCTATTTGCTTATGTTCCAAAATCTTTTTACTACCTAGGCTTCAGAAATATCGTTTTCAATAATGACTTTGATTGCATGGTGGTCTGCTGCCTTACTGAAGACTTCATAGGCTTTTTCAATTTCACTTAATTTGAAATAGTGAGTTACCAATTTTTCTGGTTCAATCTTATGACTTTCAAGAGCTTTCAACAATTGTGGAGTTGTATTTGTAGATACCAAACCAGTTGTTACATTGATGTTGCGAATCCAAAGTTTGTCCAAATCGAATTCAACTGGTTTACCATGTACACCACAGTTAGCAACTGTTCCGTCTATACCGATAATTTTTTGACAGAAATCAAATGTTGCAGGAATACCAACAGCTTCGATAGCAACATCTACACCACGACCATCTGTCAAATCATAAATTTCTTTAATCGCTTTTTCAGGGTCTGAAGAATTAACCTTATGAGTCGCACCAAATGATAAAGCAGTTTCCAAGCGGTTATCGTCTAAGTCCACCATAATCAATTTGGCTGGTGAGTAGAATTGGGCTGTCAAAAGAGCAGCCAATCCAACTGGACCTGAACCAATAATGGCTACGCTGCAACCAGGTTCTACTTTCCCTTTCAAGACACCAATTTCATATCCAGTAGGTAGAATGTCTGATAGCATAACCAAGGCTTCATCTGACAAGTTTTCTGGAGTGTGGTAAAGAGTGTTATCTGCATGAGGGACACGTAAATATTCAGCCTGCATACCATCAATCAAGTGACCGAAAATCCAACCCCCTTCGTCTTCACAATGGGCATAAATTCCTTTTTTACAGTAGTAGCATTTACCACAGGCACAGACACAAGAAATCAAGACCTTGTCGCCTTTTTTGAAGTTCGAAACTCCTTCTCCAACTTCTTCAACAATCCCAATCCCTTCGTGACCAAGAATGGTACCACTTTGGCAAGCGGGAACATCCCCTTTGATAATATGGAGGTCTGTTCCACAAATAGTGGTTTTTACGATACGCACAATAGCGTCTGTTGGCTTGCGAACAACTGGTTTGTCTACATCAACAAAAGAAGCAAGTCCTGGTTTAACATAAGTATAGGCTTTCATAAAGCATTCCTCCGTTTTTTTATTTGTACTATTTACAATATAATTGTAAGCCTTTTCATTTGTTTCTTCAAGTATTTTTGTGATTTTTTTAACTTTTTTATTTACCAGTAAAGTAATATAGATAAAAAAGCAGAAGCTAGTCTGCTTTCATCCTTAACAAAGAGAAATTTCACTACTCCAGAAGAACTTTCGATTAACATAAAACGACTAAACAGAGACGATATTACTGATAGATGGAGAATATTCTTCTGTATCATTGAAACACTAGGACATCCAAAACAATTGCACTTTCAGTAAATTTCTATACTAAAATTACAAATAATCTCTGCAATATTATCTAGGCTGCAAAACTCACTTGATAATTTACATTTTACCAACAATTTTGACAATAGCTTTTGTCTTTAAGAGCATAAAAACGGCCTTGCTTCTCACTTAACGAGATTCAAGACCGTTATTTAAGATTTTTATTTTACACTTGAAAAAGAGAGGTTTCCATTTTATAGTTCTATCTTCTGCTATTTGATTGTGTAGATGATGAACTTGATGTACTGTTAGAACTACTACTTGAGCTTGGTGTAGATGATGAACTTGATGTACTGTTAGAACTACTACTTGAGCTTGGTGTAGATGAGAAGCTACCAATAATACTTGACCAAGCGTTTTGGTAATCTGCTTCACTTCCTCCAATAGCAAAGTGATAGCTTGTCGTTGGAGCTCCTGCCTTGTTAGCCCAATAGCTCGTTACAGTAGGACCTGAAAGATCAACTGTTTTTCCATTAACGGATACTTTCCCTGGCTTCTGTCCTGTAGATCTGAGGACCTGAGATTGGGTCACACTAGAATCAAGATTAAAGCGTTCATTACCCCAAACACCAGGCTCAGCCTGTTGGATAGCATTGACCAAGTAAGCCATATATTTGGCATTTCGATAATGCCCAGCCCCCTTAGCCATCGGGCGGTTATCATCATGCCCTAGCCAACCACCTAGAGTCAATCTTGGTGTCGAAAGCATGAGCCACATATTTTCATCTTCATTGGTTGTACCAGTCTTACCAATCCAGTCTGCACGAGCTAAACTTGAATTGATAGAAGCCAAATCCGTTTGGAAACTTGAAGTGATCCGAGATGAAATCACCTCACGAAGCAAACTCTGCATAATCGTTGCTGTTGCCTTCGAATACACTTGAACTGGTTTGTCTTGGAATTCATAGATTACTCTACCATCAGATGATTCAATCTTAGAAATCACATGTTTCTGATGGTAGACACCGTTATTGGCAATTGTTTGATAACCATTGGTATGCTGGGCAACTGTGACTTCAATCCCACCACCCATAGGCAGGCTCTCGATACCGTACTCTGGAATCTCGTAACCCATTTTTTCCATATAGCTCTTAACATCGACACCTTTTTCACGAAGCATGCGATAAGTCCAATAGGCTGGAATATTCCATGAATAGTTTAAAGCATCACCCAAATTGACCATATCTGTGCCTTTACTACTACCATGCACAATCGGACTACCATTTGCAAAATTTGTAGGATAATTTGACAATATGCTAGCACTTCCCATCAAACCTTGGTCAATGGCAATTCCGTAGGCCAGCAAAGGCTTGGTTGTAGAGGCTGGCGAACGCTTGGTGTCAAAGGCGTGATTGTTTTGGTTAGTCTGGTAATTACGACCACCAACAAAGCCTAGAACAGCCCCCGTTTTATTGTCCATCAAAACATTCCCTACTTCAGGCTGCCCAGTCGAATCATCTACCAAATAACCATAGTTCGCAACTGCATTTTGCATGGCCGCATGGATTTTTTTATTGATCGTTGTAGTGATTTTGTAGCCACCGTTACTTAATTCCTGCTCAGCTCTCTCATGATAAGCCTTTCGAATCGCTTCATTTTTCAATTCTTGGTTCGAAACATTGTCCTGTCGAACTAAATAATCATACATACGGTCTGTCGCTTCAGCCATAGCTGTAAAGTAGAGATAATCCCTCGAAACAACATTGACAGTTCCTGATGGCAAGAAGTCTTGCTTGAGATTATAATCCTTGTACTGGTCGTATTCTTCCTGAGTCAGAGCACCCGTACGGTACATGTTGTAGAGAACATCCTTGGCCCGCTTCAAACCAAGTTCTAAGTCTTCATCACTCTTTAACTCTCCAGTATTTTCATAAGGAGAATAAGTAATCGGACTCTGTGGCAAACCTGCTAGGAAGGCAGCTTGGGGAATACTCAACTTGTTGGCATCGATACCGAAAATCCCTTCAGCAGCTTGCTGGGCACCTGCAATATTCTGACCTTTATGATTTCTACCAAAGGGAGCAACATTGAGATAAGTCGTCAAGATTTCATCCTTACTCATACTACGTTCCAAGGCAAGGGCATCAACAATTTCTGTAGCCTTACGAGCCAAAGTCGGAGCATCTCCGACCACTTGTTGCTTGATTAACTGTTGGGTCAAGGTCGAGCCCCCGCTAGATGAGCCCAAACCTGCAAAGGTTCCCAAAGTCGCTCGAATCACAGCTTTTGGCACAACCCCGTTATGTTCAAGAAAATGTTCATCCTCAGTAGCAACGATAGCCTTTTTGAGATTGTCCGATATTTCCCCAGATGAAACAGAAGTTCGCAGTAGGTCACTCTCGATAGAAGCAATGACACTCCCATCTGCATAAACAATTTCTGAGATGGAAGAAATATTTTTAACCTGCTTAACCAAGTCCTCCGATTGGGGAACCTTGGCCTTGTCAAACAAAGCAACTCCATAACCAAGAGCTACACCTGCACCAAAAAGTCCACCGATAAAGCCTAGAATAAAGAGAGTATTCAGAATGCCCTTAATAGCAACTAAAATGCTACCTAGGATAGCCAGAACTTTCCCACCTGTCCCATCCGACTTCTTCACTTCTGAGACTTTCTCTGATTTTCTATGATTTATTTTTGATTTTACTCGCTGGAAAAATTCCAGCATTTTTCGTTTTAATTCATTTAATTGATTTTGCATGGATTTCCTCACTCTATCTATTATACCATAAAAGGTAAACTTTCAATAAAATAGCTACTTTCTTCCCTATTCTACTAGGCTATTGCCCAAGTTTGTGATACAATAGGTAGAAACAATATTTTACAAAGGAGAAAAGACACATGCACATTTTTGATGAGCTAAAAGAGCGTGGTTTGATTTTTCAAACGACTGATGAAGAAGCTTTGCGTAAAGCCCTAGAAGAAGGTCAAGTTTCTTATTATACTGGCTACGATCCAACTGCTGACAGCCTTCACCTAGGCCACCTTGTCGCAATCTTGACAAGTCGTCGCTTGCAGCTAGCAGGTCACAAACCTTATGCGCTCGTTGGCGGTGCTACAGGTCTCATCGGAGATCCGTCCTTCAAAGATGCTGAACGTAGTCTCCAAACAAAAGACACAGTAAATGGCTGGGTCAAGTCTATCCAAGGACAACTTTCTCGTTTTCTTGACTTTGAAAATGGGGAAAATAAAGCTGTCATGGTCAACAACTACGACTGGTTTGGCAGCATCAGCTTCATTGACTTCCTCCGTGATATCGGAAAATACTTTACTGTCAACTACATGATGAGTAAGGAATCTGTTAAAAAACGAATCGAAACAGGAATTTCTTACACTGAGTTTGCCTACCAAATCATGCAAGGTTACGACTTCTTCGTCCTTAACCAAGACCACAATGTGACGCTACAAATCGGTGGTTCTGACCAATGGGGAAATATGACAGCCGGTACCGAATTGCTTCGTCGTAAGGCTGATAAAACCGGTCACGTTATCACTGTTCCATTGATCACAGATGCAACTGGTAAGAAATTTGGTAAATCAGAAGGAAACGCAGTCTGGCTCAATCCTGAAAAGACTTCTCCATACGAAATGTACCAATTCTGGATGAATGTTATGGATGCAGATGCTGTTCGCTTCTTGAAAATCTTTACTTTCTTGTCACTTGATGAGATTGAAGACATTCGTAAACAATTTGAAGCAGCGCCACACGAACGCTTGGCTCAAAAAGTCTTGGCTCGTGAAGTCGTTACACTTGTTCACGGAGAAGAAGCTTACAAAGAAGCCCTCAACATCACTGAGCAACTCTTTGCAGGAAATATCAAAAACCTTTCTGTCAAAGAGCTCAAACAAGGACTTCGTGGAGTGCCAAACTACCAAGTTCAAGCAGATGAAAACCACAATATTGTGGAACTGCTCGTCTCATCTGGTGTAGTTAACTCAAAACGCCAAGCCCGTGAAGATGTCCAAAATGGAGCTATCTACGTAAACGGTGACCGCATCCAAGACCTTGACTATGTCTTGAGTGACGCAGATAAGTTAGAGAACGAACTGACTGTTATCCGCCGTGGGAAGAAAAAATACTTTGTTCTTACATATTAAAAAGTAGACTGGGGGCATTTGCCATCCAGTCCTTTTTTTGCTAGACTTAAACTATGAATACAAATCTCAAACCCAAACTTCAGCGCTTTGCTTCTGCGGTTGCCTTTGCCTGTCCTATCTGTCAAGAAAATCTGACTCTACTAGAGACTAGTCTCAAGTGTAACAATCGCCATTCTTTTGACCTGGCAAAATTCGGCTATGTCAATCTAGCCCCTCAAATCAAGCAATCTGCTAACTACGACAAGGAAAATTTCCAAAACCGTCAACAAATCCTAGAAGCTGGATTTTATCAAGCTATTCTGGAAGCTGTCTCTGATTTACTTTCAAACTCAAAAAATGCCAAAACAATTTTAGATATCGGTTGTGGTGAAGGTTTTTATTCTCGTAAACTCCAAGAAAGCCATCCTGACAAAACCTTCTATGCCTTCGACATTTCCAAAGATTCCGTCCAAATCGCTGCCAAAAGCGAACCCAACTGGGCAGTCAATTGGTTCGTTGGTGACTTAGCTCGTCTTCCTATAAAAGACGCCAGCATGGATATCTTACTTGATATCTTTTCCCCTGCCAATTACGGAGAATTTCGTCGCGTTTTATCCAAAGACGGTATCTTGATAAAGGTTATTCCAACTAAAAATCACCTTAAGGAGATCCGCCAGAAGGTACAAGACCAGCTGACAAACAAGGATTATTCTAATCAAGATATCAAGGAGCATTTCCAGGAACACTTTACCATCCTATCTAGTCAAACTGCCTCTCTGACTAAAACTATCACAGCAGATCAGCTCCAAGCCCTACTCAGCATGACGCCCCTACTCTTTCACATCGACCAGAGCAAGATTGACTGGAGTCAACTGACAGAGATTACCATTGAAGCTGAGATTCTGGTTGGGAAAGTACTATAATTGACACAAAAAACCGCATTTCAAGAAGATCTGCGGTTTTAAATTTCAATTTTTAAACTATCTATCCCAAAAGTCTAAAACATTTAAAGCTTTTAGCTTCTCCATTTATTTTCGATTCGAAATGACAAACTTATCAATAAATAGCAAGTGAAATAAGGCAAGTGTAATTCCCGATAAGCACCCATGATAAGAGATTTCTTGATGGGTAAGGGGGTAAAGATTACTATTACCCGCCAAGAGACATGTCAAAATCACAAATAGTATCCAAAATAAATCAGTCCATTTATATTTTGAAAAATATTTTTTCCACATAAGAACACCTTCTTTCCTATAATCATATTATAATACTTTATGTAAGCGAATACAAGAGATATGAGGTGATTTTTAAGTAGATTTCGAAGCTGAAAGACAGTAAAAACCAGCATTTATAAACCTTCACTGTATCTAGGATTTATCTATTTTTAGACAAGATTGTTCCAAATCCACAGCATTCAAAAAAGCGAATTTCAATCGAAATTCGCTTCATAGGAAAGTGTATTAGTATAAATCTTGTATCTTATACTCAATGAAAATCAAAGAGCAAACTAGGAAGCTAGCCGCAGGCTGTACTTGAGTACGGCAAGGCAACGCTGACGTGGTTTGAAGAGATTTTCGAAGAGTATTAGTTCAAGTGCCAGATATCTTCGTTGTACTGAGCGATTGTACGGTCAGATGAGAAGAATCCTGCTTTAGAAATGTTAACGATAACTTTATCCAACCATGCGTCACGATCTTCGTAGTCAGCCAACATTTGCTCTTTGACTTTGATGTAGTCTTCCAAGTCAAGAAGAGTCATGAACCAGTCTTTGTTGATTAATTCAT
Organism: Streptococcus mitis; assembly: GCF_002096815.1. Taxonomy (GTDB): domain Bacteria; phylum Bacillota; class Bacilli; order Lactobacillales; family Streptococcaceae; genus Streptococcus; species Streptococcus mitis_AD. The sequence goes on along the minus strand of NZ_NCVJ01000018.1, from coordinate 137,020 downwards.
TGTAAAGACGTTCCAAGCGCTCTTTGTTTCCAGCTGCAAGAACTGCATCGCTAACGATGAAGTCAACCAATGGTTTGATAGCTTCACGAGCGTAGAATTCGCTTGATTTGTAAGCTGCTTTTGCGTAAAGATCGATAACAGTTTCTGAATCTTCACCAAAGATGTAGATGTTTTCGTCTCCAACCAACTCAGCGATTTCCACGTTAGCACCGTCCATAGTACCAAGAGTCAAGGCTCCGTTCAACATGAATTTCATGTTACCAGTACCTGAAGCTTCTTTAGAAGCAAGTGAGATTTGTTCTGAGATATCACATGCTGGGATAAGGAAGCTTGCTGCAGTAACGTTGTAGTTTTCAACCATAACTACTTGCAGGTGTGGAGCTACTGCTGGATCGTTAGCAATAACTTCTGACATGCAAAGGATCAAGTGGATGATGTCTTGAGCAATTGTGTAGGCTGGAGCTGCTTTACCACCAAAGAAGATTGTGATTGGGCGAGCAGGGATGTTCCCAGCTTTGATGTCAAGATATTTGTGGATTACGTACAAAGCGTTCATTTGTTGGCGTTTGTACTCGTGAAGACGTTTGATTTGGATATCAAAGATAGAGTTTGGATTGATTTCCACACCTTGGTGTTCTTTCAAGTGACGAGCCAATTTACGTTTGTTGTGAGCCTTGATGCTTTCCAATTTTTCTTTGACAGCTGCTTTGTCTTCATAAGACAAGAGTTTTTCAAGCTCATCTGCTTCATGGTGCCAACCTTCTCCAAGAATCTCATCCAAGTAGTGAGACAAGCTTGGGTTAGCATGCATGAGCCAACGACGGAAAGTGATACCGTTTGTTTTGTTGTTGAATTTTTCTGGGTAAAGGTCGTAGAAAGCTTTCAACTCAGAATTTTTCAAGATTTCAGTGTGAAGTGCTGCTACTCCGTTAACGCTGTATCCGTAGTGGATATCCATGTGAGCCATGTGAACACGTCCACTCTCGTCAATAATTTGAACAGCTGGATCTTTCACTTCTGCTTTCACACGACGGTCCAATTCTTCGATGATTGGTACCAAGTGAGGAACCACTTCTTGCAAGAATTCAAGAGGCCATTTTTCAAGGGCTTCAGCAAGGATTGTGTGGTTAGTGTAGGCAGTCATGCTACGAACGATTGAGATTGCTTCGTCAAGTTCGATACCACGAGCAGTCAAAAGACGGATCAATTCAGGGATAACCATTGATGGGTGAGTATCGTTGATTTGTACAACTGCGTAGTCAGAAAGATCATGCAAGTTGCTTCCTTTTTCGATTGCTTCTTCGATAATCAATTGCGCACCATTTGAAACCATGAAGTATTGTTGGAAGATACGGAGCAATTCACCTTGACGGTCACTATCATCTGGGTAAAGGAAAAGAGTCAAGTTGCGAGCAATGTCTGTTTTATCAAAGTTGATACCGTCTTTAATAATTGAAGAATCAACTGAATCCAAGTCAAACAAACGCAAGCGGTTCTTAGTTTCTGTCTTGTAACCAGGTACATCGATATCATAAAGAGTTGATGTCAATGTGAAGTGAGCAAATGGCACTTGGTAGCTACGGCTTGAGCGAACCAACCAGTTTTGCTCTGTCAACCATGCGTTTGGAATTGTTTCTTGTTGGTTGTTTTTAAGAACTTGTTGGAAAAGACCGTAGTGGTAGTTAAGACCAACACCGTCACCGTTCAAACCAAGAGTAGCAATTGAGTCGATAAAGCAGGCAGCCAAACGTCCCAAACCACCATTACCAAGAGATGGTTCCAATTCAACTTCTTCAACTTCGATCAAATCTTTACCTGCAGCTGCAAGTTCTTTTTTGACATCGTCGTAAAGACCAAGGTTGATCAAGTTGTTTGACAAAAGTTTACCAATCAAGAACTCAGCTGAGATGTAGTAAACTTTTTTCTTACCAGTGTTAACTGGTTTTTTGCTACTTGCAAGCTTGCTGTAGTTAAGAAGAGCCAGGTAAAGCTCTTCATTGCTACATTCTGCAATGGTTTTATTGTAACGATTTTGTACAAATTCTTGTAGTGATAACATGTTTAAGGTGTCTCCTGATATTGTATTATTTCTTTAATTCTACCAAATTTTCATTGATTCGGCGATAGATTGTTGTCAAGTCAAGCAAGCCTTCCTCGACAGCTGGTGTCAATTGATCTTCAGTCATACGCCAAGACCAGTTTCCACCAAGGGTAGATGGGAAGTTCATACGAGCTGCCTCATCCAATTCTAGCAAATCTTGCATAGTTGCAATTGCCATGAAGCTAACTGATGAAAAGACTGTACGAAGCATAGCATGTGGCACTGTTTCGTATTCTTTACGGTTAGTGTAGCGAGCCATGTATTCACGAGTCGCATCATCGATCTCGTTACGGTACCAACCAAGGACCGTATTGTTATCGTGTGTTCCTGTGTACATAACTGAGTTAGCAGGTGCCAAGTGTGGGCTATCGATACTTTCATCTTCTGGGTTGAAGGCAAATTGAAGAATCTTCATCCCTGGGAAGCCAGTACGTTCACGCAATTCGATGACTTCGTCTGTCATGAAACCAAGATCTTCTGCGATGATGTTTAACTCACCAAGCTCTTCCTTAACGGCTGCAAAAAGCTTGTAGCCAGGACCTTTCACCCACTCACCAGGTGCTGCTGTATCAGAACCAGCAGGGATTTCCCAGTAAGATTCGAAGCCACGGAAGTGGTCAATACGAACGATGTCGTAGATTTTGAAGCTTTCACGCAAGCGTTCAATCCACCATTTGTAGCCGTCTTTGTCCATTGCTTCCCAGTCATAGATTGGGTTGCCCCAAAGCTGACCAGTTGCAGAAAATTCATCTGGTGGGCATCCTGCGATGCAAGTCGCCTTACCGTTGACATCTGTCTTGAAGAGATGTGGATTTGCCCACATATCGCTTGAATCTTCCGCTACGTAGATTGGCATGTCTCCAACGATTTCGATGTGGTTGTCGTTAGCGTAAGCTTTTAATTTCAACCATTGTTGGAAGAAGAAGTATTGAGTCACACGGTGGTAAACCAACTTGTCTGCCAATTGCTCACGGTAGCTTTCAAGAGCTGAAGCTTTCCGAGCACGAGCATCTGCATCTGGCCATTCAGTCCAAGCAAGATTGTCAAAATGCTCTTTGATAGCCATATACTCTGCAAAGAGTTCAAGCCATGATTGGTTGTCTTGAGCAAATTTCTCAAAATCTTTAACATCTCCTACTTCCAAGAAACGTTTTACCGCTTTTTCTAAAAGAGGACGACGTGCATAGTAGATTTTCGCATAATCAACTTCAGACGCATCACTACCAAAGTCAACCCCTTCAAGGTCACTTGCTTGCAACAAGCCTTGTTCCACCAAGATATCTAAATCGATAAAATGAGTGTTCCCTGCGAAGGCTGAGAAAGATTGGTAAGGAGAATCTCCGTAACTAGTTGTCCCTAGTGGAAGGATTTGCCAGTAACGTTGTTTTGTGCGAACCAAGAAATCAACGAAGTCGTAAGCACTTTTACCAAATGATCCGATTCCGTATGCTCCTGGAAGAGAAGAAATGTGCATCAACACACCACTTTGACGTTTTTTCATAATAAGCACCTCGTGTGTTTATAGTTAGATATTACATTTTTATGAACGCAAACGTTTGCGCTATTACTAGTATAGCTTATTTTCTTGATAAATGCAAGCGGTTTTAAATAACTTTTTTGATTATTTTTTAAAAATTTTTTCTTCTTACTCGTATATATATTCTTTCAGGAAGCAAACAAAATAGGAATAAGGCTTTCACTTATCTTATTAAGCAAAAATAAAGTGAGAATCCTCTCTACTTTCCATTTGTAAATTAGGCAATCGTTTTCCCAACTTTTTTTAAATTTAAAACAAAACCGATTTTTGGGATTTTCTACTATTATAAACAAATAAAACGCTTACCCTTTTCGTGAATTTTTTTTAAAATTTTTACAAAAAACACTTGCAACCGCTTTCCAATTGTGCTATACTAGTCCCATAAAGGAAAACGTTTGCGTTTCCTCATTATAAAATTTGTTATTCTTTAGGAGGAATACACTATGTCATCTAAATTCATGAAGAGCGCTGCTGTGCTTGGAACTGCTACACTTGCTAGCTTGCTTTTGGTAGCTTGCGGAAGCAAACCTGCTGAAAAAGCTGCTGATGCTGGTTCATCTGAAGCAAAAGAAATCACTCTTTACGTTGAAGACCAATACAAAGCTTTTGCTGAATCAGCTGCAAAAGCTTACGAAAAAGAAGCTGGCGTAAAAGTGACTATCAAAACCGGAGACCAAATGGGTGGTCTTGACAACCTTTCTCTAGATAACCAATCTGGTAAAGCTGCTGACGTTATGATGGCACCATACGACCGTGTAGGTAGCCTTGGTACTGACGGCCAACTTTCAGAAGTTAAATTGAGCGACGGCGCTAAAACAGATGATAAAACTAAATCTCTTGTAACAGCTGCTGACGGTAAAGTTTACGGTGCTCCTGCCGTTATCGAGTCACTTGTTATGTACTACAACAAAGACTTGGTAAAAGAAGCTCCAAAAACATTTGCTGACTTGGAAAACCTTGCTAAAGATAGCAAATACGCATTCGCTGGAGAAGATGGAAAAACTTCTGCTTTCCTAGCTGACTGGACAAACTTCTACTTTGCATACGGACTTCTTGCTGGTAACGGCGGTTACGTATTCGGACAAAACGGTAAAGATGCTAAAGACATCGGTCTTGCCAACGACGGCGCTATCAAAGGTGTAGAATACGCTAAATCTTGGTATGAAAAATGGCCTAAAGGTATGCAAGATACTGAAGGAGCTGGAAACCTAATCCAAACTCAATTCCAAGAAGGTAAAACAGCTGCTATCATTGACGGACCTTGGAAAGCTAAAGCCTTCAAAGACGCTAAAGTAAACTACGGTGTTGCAACTATCCCAACTCTTCCAAACGGAAAAGACTACGCAGCATTCGGTGGTGGTAAAGCTTGGATCATCCCATCAAGCACTAAAAACCTTGAAGCTGCTCAAAAATTTGTAGACTTCCTTGTTTCAACTGAAGAACAAAAAGCCTTCTACGATACAACTAACGAAATCCCAGCTAACACTGAAGCTCGTTCATACGCTGAAGGTAAAAACGATGAGTTGACAACAGCTGTTATCAAACAGTTCAAGAATGCCCAACCAATGCCAAACATCTCTCAAATGTCAGCTGTTTGGGACCCAGCTAAAACAATGTTGTTTGAAGCTGTAAGTGGTAAGAAAGATGCTAAAACAGCTGCTAACGATGCTGTAACATTGATCAAAGAAACAATCAAACAAAAATTTGGTGAATAAAAAATTTGTTCAAGGGGGGTGGAATTCAAATCCCCCTTTGAATTTATCAATAAAAAACATATATAGTTTAGGTTTTGATTAGAAACCAGTATCCTATGAAAGGAGTTATTATGGAAAAGCAACAACCTAGTAGAGCAGCCCTGCTGTCTATCATTCCTGGGTTAGGACAGATTTACAATAAACAAAAAGCCAAAGGTTTTATCTTCCTTGGTGTAACCATCGTATTTGTCCTTTATTTCCTAGCACTTGCAGCCCCTGAATTGAGCAACCTCATCACTCTTGGTGACAAGCCAGGTCGTGATAATTCCCTCTTCATGCTGATTCGCGGTGCCTTCCATTTAATCTTTGTAGTTGTTTATGTACTCTTTTATTTCGCAAATATCAAAGATGCACATACAACTGCCAAACACATTAATAATGGTATTCCAGTAGCACTTACCTTTAAAGAAATGGTCAAAGGAATCTATGAGAATGGTTTCCCTTACCTCTTAATCATTCCATCTTACATTGCCATGACTTTTGCGATTATCTTCCCAGTTATCGTAACCTTGATGATCGCCTTTACCAACTACGACTTCCAACACTTGCCACCAAACAAATTGTTGGACTGGGTTGGTTTGACCAACTTTACAAACATCTGGAGCTTGAGTACCTTCCGTTCTGCCTTTGGTTCTGTTCTTTCTTGGACTATCATCTGGGCTTTATCTGCCTCAACTTTACAGATCGTGATTGGTATCTTCACAGCTATCATTGCTAACCAACCATTTATCAAAGGAAAACGCATCTTCGGTGTTATTTTCCTTCTTCCTTGGGCTGTCCCAGCCTTCATCACTATCTTGACATTCTCAAATATGTTTAATGATAGTGTCGGTGCTATCAACACTCAAGTCTTGCCGATCTTTGCTAAATTCCTTCCTTTCCTTGATGGGGCTCTTATCCCTTGGAAAACAGACCCTACTTGGACTAAGGTTGCCTTGATTATGATGCAAGGTTGGCTTGGATTCCCATATATCTACGTTTTGACTTTGGGTATCTTGCAATCTATTCCTAACGACCTTTATGAAGCAGCTTATATTGACGGTGCCAATGCTTGGCAAAAATTCCGCAACATCACTTTCCCAATGATCTTGGCTGTTGCGGCACCTACTTTGATTAGCCAATACACCTTCAACTTTAACAACTTCTCTATCATGTACCTCTTCAATGGTGGAGGTCCTGGTAGTGTCGGAGGGGGAGCTGGTTCAACAGATATCTTGATCTCATGGATCTACCGTTTGACAACAGGTACATCTCCTCAATACTCAATGGCGGCAGCTGTTACCTTGATTATCTCTATCATTGTCATCTCAATCTCTATGATCGCATTCAAGAAACTACACGCATTTGATATGGAGGATGTCTAAGATGAATAACTCAATTAAACTCAAACGTAGACTGACTCAAACCCTTACTTACCTCTACTTAATTGGCCTATCAATCGTGATTATCTATCCACTTTTGATTACCATCATGTCAGCCTTTAAAGCAGGTAACGTCTCAGCCTTTAAACTAGATACTAATATCGACCTCAATTTTGATAACTTTAAAGGTCTCTTCACTGAAACCTTGTACGGTACTTGGTACCTCAACACTTTGATTATCGCCTTAATTACTATGGCTGTTCAAACAAGTATTATCGTACTTGCTGGTTATGCTTATAGCCGTTACAATTTCTTGGCTCGTAAACAAAGTTTGGTCTTCTTCTTGATTATCCAAATGGTGCCAACAATGGCCGCTTTGACTGCCTTCTTCGTTATGGCACTTATGTTGAACGCCCTTAACCACAGCTGGTTCCTCATCTTCCTTTATGTTGGTGGGGGTATCCCGATGAATGCTTGGCTCATGAAGGGCTACTTCGATACAGTGCCAATGTCTCTAGACGAATCTGCAAAACTAGACGGTGCAGGACACTTCCGCCGCTTCTGGCAAATTGTTCTTCCACTTGTTCGCCCAATGGTTGCCGTACAAGCTCTCTGGGCCTTCATGGGACCTTTTGGAGACTATATCCTCTCTAGTTTCTTGCTTCGTGAGAAAGAATACTTTACTGTTGCCGTAGGTCTCCAAACCTTCGTTAGCAATGTGAAAAACATGAAGATTGCCTACTTCTCAGCAGGTGCTATCCTCATCGCCCTTCCAATCTGTATTCTCTTCTTCTTCCTACAAAAGAACTTTGTTTCAGGACTTACAAGTGGTGGCGACAAGGGATAATATATCCCCGCCACCCTTTTTCATTTTATACTCTTCGAGAATCTCTTCAAACCACGTCAGCTTCACCTTGCCGTAGTACGGTTACTGACTTCGTCAGTTCTAACCACAACCTCAAAACAGTGTTTTGAGCAACCTGCGGCTAGCTTCCTAGTTTGCTCTTTGATTTTCATTGAGTATTAGCGATTGTTACTGTAAGTAATACCCTTACAACAAGCAATTTTTCTCCTAGACTTGAAATAAAGCACATTTCTCTATATAATAATACTCATATAGAAAACACCTTTTAGAAAGATACCTATGCTTCCATATCCATTTTCCTATTTTTCAAGTATTTGGGGATTTCGTAAGCCCCTGTCCAAACGTTTCGGACTCAACTGGTTCCAACTTCTCTTTACCAGTATCTTCCTTATCAGCTTATCTATGGTACCTATTGCCATCCAAAACAGCTCGCAGGAGACTTATCCGCTAGAAACCTTTATCGATAATGTCTATGAACCATTGACAGATAAGGTTGTACAGGATCTCTCTGAACACGCTACAATTGTTGATGGCAAATTAACTTATACTGGAACAGCTAGTCAAGAGCCTTCTATTGTGATCGGTCCAAGTCAAAGCAAGGAATTACCTAAGGACTTGCAACTGCATTTCGATACGAATGAGCTCGTCATCAGCAAGGAAAGTAAAGAACTGACCCGTGTCTCTTACCGAGCGATTCAGACTGATAGTTTCAAAAACAAAGACAGCTTGACACAAGCGATTTCTAAAGACTGGTATCAGCAGAATCGTGTCTATATCAGTCTCTTCCTAGTTCTCGGTGCCAGCTTTCTCTTTGGTTTGAATTTCTTCATTGTCTCTCTAGGAGCGAGTCTTCTCCTTTATATCACTAAGAAATCACGCCTCTTTTCATTTAGGACCTTTAAAGAGTGCTACCATTTTATCTTGAACTGTTTAGGATTACCAACTCTGATTACGCTTATTTTGGGATTATTTGGCCAAAATATGACAACCCTGATTACTGTACAAAACATTCTTTTTGTTCTGTATCTGGTCACTATCTTTTATAAAACGCATTTCCGTGATCCAGATTACCATAAATAGGAGATTTTTATGCCCGTTACGATTAAAGACGTGGCCAAGGCTGCTGGTGTTTCACCTTCAACCGTAACCCGTGTTATTCAAAACAAATCAACCATTAGCGACGAAACAAAAAAACGTGTTCGCAAGGCTATGAAGGAGCTCAATTACCACCCCAACCTCAACGCTCGTAGTTTGGTAAGCAGTTATACCCAAGTTATCGGCTTGGTCCTTCCTGACGACTCAGACGCCTTCTATCAAAATCCTTTCTTCCCATCTGTCCTCCGTGGTATCGCCCAAGTCGCATCTGAAAACCACTATGCCATTCAGATTGCAACAGGTAAAGATGAAAAAGAGCGCCTTAAAGCTATTTCACAGATGGTTTACGGCAAACGTGTGGATGGTTTAATCTTCCTTTATGCCGAAGAGGAGGATCCCTTGGTCAAGCTGGTCGCTGATGAGCAGTTTCCCTTCCTCATCCTAGGAAAATCCATTTCACCCTTTATCCCTCTTGTTGACAACGACAATGTCCAAGCTGGTTTTGATGCAACCGAATATTTTATCAAAAAAGGCTGCAAACGAATTGCCTTCATTGGAGGGACTAAGCGACTCTTCGTAACGCAAGACCGTTTAACAGGCTATGAGTCCGCCCTCAAACAACACCAACTGCCTATTGATGGAAATTTGACCTATTTTGCAACGGAGTTCTTAGAAGAAAAAGGGTATCAATTTAGTACACTCCTCTTTCAGCATGATCCACAGATTGATGCTATCATTACAACCGATAGTCTCCTAGCCGAAGGGGTCTGTGACTATATTACCAAGCACCAACTGGATGTCCCTGTTCTCAGCTTTGACTCGGTCAATCCCAAGCTCAACTTGGCGGCCTATGTCGATATCAATAGCTTAGAACTTGGTCGTGTTTCTCTTGAAACTATCCTTCAGATTATCAACGATGCTAAAAGCAATAAGCAAATTTGTTATCGTCAGTTAATTGCCCATAAAATTATCGAAAAATAAAAACCAGCTCACGCTGGTTTTTTTAGTTACTAATTTTCTGTTTCAACGAACCGTCCCAGAATATGAACATTCTCAGATACAGAGACAAAGGCACCTGGATCCACCTGTTTCATAATCTGTTTAAATTCATTAAACTCTGCACGTGTAATGACAGTAATTAAAACTGCCTTTCTTTCGTGATTATAGGTTCCTTCTGCATCGTGGATCATGGTTGCTCCGCGGTGCAATTTTTTATGTATTTTTTCAATTACCTTGTCTGGATGATTGGTCACAATCATGGCCTGCATGCGTTTTTGCTTGGTAAAGACCGCATCTGTCACACGGCTAGAGACAAAGATGGTAATCATAGAGTAGAGAGCGTATTTCCAACCAAAGGTCAAACCTGCTATCAGCATGATGGTTCCATTTACCAAGAAAGAAATACTACCGACATTCCTCCCCGTTTTCTTGCGAATGGTCAGGCTGACAATATCTGTACCTCCACTGGAGATATTGTTGCGAAGAGCAAAACCAATCCCCAAGCCCATGACAACACCCCCAAAAAGGGCATTGATAATGGGATCCTCAGTCAAGGTCGCTACAGGGACAAACTGGATAAAGAAGGAACTCATGGATACCGTGATAAAGGTAAAGACGGTGAACTTATGGCCAATCTGATACCAAGCCAAGACCATCAAAGGAAAATTAATGGCGTAAAAGGTTAGCGAAATCGGAATATGAAAACCAAACCAGTGATTACTCAAGGCAGAGATAATCTGTGCCAAACCTGTAGCACCACTCGAATACACATGCCCTGGTTGGAAAAAGAAATTGACCGCTACTGCTGATAAAAATCCATAGACCAGAGAAGCTGAAATCTTCTCATCATATTTTTCGCGAGAGATACTTTGTAAGACACGTAAAATTTTTATCTGATGAGCAAAGCGGCGCAGATAATAGCGCCACCGCTTAATTCGTTTTGCTTGTTTCATCTTCTTCTACTTGTAAGCTGAGTTCCTCTAGTTGTTTGAGAGCTACTGTTGAAGGAGCTTGTGTCATTGGGTCACTTGCCTTGTTGTTCTTAGGAAAGGCAATGACTTCACGGATATTTTCTTCTCCAGCAAGCAACATAACAAAACGGTCAAGTCCGATAGCCAAGCCACCATGTGGTGGGAAACCATAGTCCATGGCTTCAAGAAGGAAGCCAAACTGGTCATTTGCTTCTTCGGATGAGAAACCAAGAGCCTTGAACATGCGTTCTTGAAGGTCTTTTTGGTTGATACGGAGGCTACCACCACCAAGCTCATAACCGTTCAAGACGATATCGTAAGCAATGGCACGAACCTTAGCCAAATCGCCTTCTAATTCGTGAGCAGTCTCTTCCTGTGGAAGGGTGAATGGATGGTGGGCGCTCATGTAGCGGCCTTCTTCTTCAGACCATTCAAACATTGGCCAGTCAACCACCCAAAGGAAGTTGAATTTATCGTTATCAATCAAGCCAAGCTCTTTGGCAATACGTCCACGAAGGGCACCAAGAGTTGCATTGGCCACTTCAAGCGTATCCGCCACAAAGAGAACGAGGTCCTTATCTTCAAGTGCAAGCGCTGTTGTCAATTCTGCTTGGATGCCTGTCAAGAACTTAGCAACTGGTCCGTTTAATTCTCCATCAACAATCTTGACCCAAGCAAGACCTTTGGCACCATACTGTTTGGCTACTTCTGTCATCTTGTCGATGTCTTTACGTGAATAATTGTCCGCAGCGCCTTTGACCACAATGGCTTTTACAGCAGGTGCTTCTGAAAAGACTTTAAAGTCTACACCTTTGACCACTGCTGTCAAGTCCTGAAGCAACATGTCAAAACGAGTATCTGGCTTGTCAGAACCGTAAAGAGCCATAGCATCATCGTATTTCATACGAGGGAATGGAAGCGTCACTTCGATGCCTTTAGTTTCCTTCATGACACGCGCAATCAAGCCTTCTGTGATATCTTGGATTTCTTGCTCAGTAAGGAAAGATGTTTCCAAGTCGACCTGGGTAAACTCAGGCTGGCGGTCACCACGCAAGTCCTCGTCACGGAAACATTTAACGATTTGGTAGTAACGGTCAAAACCAGCATTCATCAAGAGCTGTTTCGTGATTTGTGGACTTTGAGGAAGCGCGTAAAAATGCCCTTTATTAACACGAGATGGTACCAAGTAGTCACGCGCCCCTTCAGGAGTTGACTTAGAAAGGAATGGTGTCTCCACGTCGATAAACTCCAACTCATCCAAGTAGTTGCGGATAGAGTGGGTCACCTTAGCACGAAGTTTGAGATTTTCCAACATTTCTGGACGACGAAGGTCAAGATAACGGTAACGCAAACGTGTATCGTCATTGGCCTCAATGCCATCCTTAATCTCAAATGGGGTTGTCTTAGCTGTATTCAGCACTGTCAGAGCTGTTACATTTAACTCAACTGCACCAGTTGGCAACTTATCATTGGCTTGCTCACGCGCAGCGACCTGACCAGTCACCTCGATAACAAATTCGCTACGAAGGCTTTCAGCTGTTGCCATAACCTCTGCAGAAACTTTTTCAGGATTGATAACCAACTGCATGATTCCTTCACGGTCACGAAGGTCAATAAAGATCAAACCACCAAGGTCACGACGACGGCCAACCCATCCTTTCAAGGTTATTTCTTGTCCGATGTGTTCCTCACGAACACGACCAGCATACATACTACGTTTCATGTTTTCTCTCCTCTTTTATTCTGTTACTATTTTACCATAAAAGCGCAGGCTCTTCATGAAAATCAGCAGAAAAGTTTGCCTGACTTTAAAAATCAAGTGAAGACCCTAAAAATTAACACCCATACAAAAATCCGATGAAGTTCACCGGACTCTTTTATTTTGAATTGTTACCTGCTTTACGCTTTTCAGCGATTTCAGCTGCCTTTCGAGGCAAGACAATTTCCGTTGTATAAGCTGTCCCAAAGCGCAAGACACCTGCAATAGGGGCAAAGACAACTGCTAAATAGTTGTAGAAGAAATCGCCCTTAAAGGCATAAGCTAGCGCCCCGATAATGAAAAATAGAACAACTGCTTGAATCACTGCTAATAAAATTACTCGTTTCATGTGACCTCCTGATTCTATTATAGCATGAGAATCATCAAAAAGCTGACTAAATTATTCAAAGCGTGGAGAGAAATACTGTAGATTAGACCTTTTCTGCTAATATAAGCCAAGCCCAAGCTAAAACCAAGACTAGTATAGACTAAAAATTGTTGCACATCACCTGGGAAATGAATCAAGGCAAACAGAACACTGGATACCAGAAGAAAAATCAGAGTTTGTTTACTATTGTCCTGCTTAGGAAAGAGGTAGCGTGCTAACATCCCTCTAAAGATAAGTTCTTCCGTCAAAGGAGCAAAAATAACGACCGCAAAGAATGAGAAAAGTGGTTGAGACAAGGTCAAGTCTATCGCTATTTGCTGATTTACTGAAGGATCATTTGGCAAGAAAAACTGGACAACCAGAGATAAGAACCAAACCAAGGCAGGAAGCCAAATAAATCGGTTGAAGCCACTCTTCTCAATACGAACAGGACCTTTCTGATACCATTTGTAAACGCCGTACACATAAACTCCAGCCAAGGCTACATAGAGTAGGGTAACAGCATAGGGTGAAGCACCTAAGGCAAGCGACGTAGTCGCGAGCACCTGAATGAAGCCATAGATGAATAAAAAGGATAGAACAGCTAGAATAAACCAGCCGAGGTTTTTAAGTAGTTTCATATAAATCTCCTATCTTGCTTTATAGCTATTTTTCAATACAAAGAGGTTCGCTATTCCTAACACAAGTACCCAGGCAAGTAACATACCAATATTAGAAAAAGATATTTCCCCACCTTTTTTATTTAAAAGATTTACAATTGGACCAATAAAAGAGTAATCCAACACTTTCTGAACCGTATCATTTTGAAGAGCAATCATGGGTAAAAAAGAGACGATAAACACAGGAAACATACTATAAACTTGCGCTTTAGACTGAGTATCTGACACTGCACCGATTAGAAGGTTGAGAAAAATAACACTAATAGCTGCTAAGACCAAATAGATAACATAGGCCAATAAGTAACCTGATACATCCACTTTAAAATAGATTGGTAGTAAAATCATTCCAAGCAACATAATCAACAGAGGGAGAATGAGCATACTGAAAGTATATTCTGTTGCTGTCACACCACTTAGGATGAGTGATTTAAGATTGCGCTTTTCCTTATCTTCTGCCATCATAATCGATACCATATAACCACTTCCCATGCTCAAGACCATCGTCAAACTCATAGAAAGGAAATACGTACTCAATTCTCCACTCTTGTTTAAGAACTCATTATATAGAACAGCCAGTCCAAAAGGCAACAATAGAGTCGCCAACAAAGTTGAATTGCTGATAAGAACTTGTAATCTTAACCATAGTAGGGCATTTAATTTTCTAAACATCTAACTTTTCTCCTGTCAATCTGATAAAGATTTCTTCTAAAGTTGGCTCACAAGAGTGAACCACCATCAAATCTGTCGTGTCTAAATGTGGTAATTCATCAAATGGAACTATCTGTTCTCGTCCGTCGTTATAAACCACACGTACTTTCTTATCCACATGGTACTTCTGGATGATATCTTGCGGACTTCCATACTCTATTAGGTTACCCTTATTCAAAAGAGATAAGCGATCACAAAGCAGAGTTGCTTCATTCATATCATGCGTGGTCAGAAAGATAGTTGTCCCCGCCTGCTTTAATTCTTGAAGTAGGGTATGAATCATCTTAGATGTTGTAGGGTCTAAGCCACTGGTTGGCTCATCTAGAAAGAGAATCTTAGGAGCATTCAGAAGGGCACGAGCCAAGAACATTCGTTGTTTCATTCCAGTAGATAACTTTTCTGCAATAATATCTTTAGCATCTGCCAATCCAACCTGTTGAAGCACCTGAACTACTCTATCTGCCTTGAGGCCATATAACTTAGCATAGATGAGAAGATTTTTGTAAAGACTCATCTTTTCATAAAAACCACTGCCATCACTAACAATACCAATTTGTTCCAAATCATTTGAGGTTAAATCTTGAGAATTCTTGCCTAACAAAATTGTGTTACCTTGATCTGCAGCCAACTGTCCTGTTAAGACATTGATCATGGTTGTTTTACCTGAGCCAGAAGGACCAAGAAAACCAAAGATTTCACCCTCCTTAATCTCAAAAGAAATCTGATGAAGAGCTTTTTTGCTCCCAAAACTTTTGCTTACATTTTCAACACGAATCATAGAAACTCCTTTATTTGAAATAACGTTTTACCATAGGTAACTGCATCACATTGATATAAATATGGATTGCTCCTACAAGCAAGAAGGCTAGTAACTGAATCTCTCCTGTCAGTAAGGAAAAGAGAGCAATCAGAAAGTACAAAGCTGGCAAGACATAGTTATTTAATTGGAATAAAATCAGAAAACTCTGTTCCAAATTAGCCTTGCGCTCCCCTTCATCATAAGAATCGAAATGGTCCAAGATATCCTTTGGTGTAGAGAAAAATACTAAATCAAACTGACGAACAATCGCAATGGTCTTAAAAAGATATTTTTGAGCATTTAAAACTAACACTAATCCCAAAAAGGAAAGGGATAAGGTTATATGGCTTATATCGAGTACAATTACTTCACTTCCTGAAATGAAGAGAGCCAATAAAATCGCTACGCTTGCACTATTAAAAGCAATAGTTCCAAACTCGAGATTCCGATACATCTGCACATAATAGGTTTCATTCAGATCATCATCCATTTCCTCTTGATACAAGGAGTGAAATTTTCTGCTTTTCTTTAAGAAATTGAATGTCAAAAAAATGCTAATGAAACCTAACACTAAACAAATAGCTGATATCCATGGTATCAAGACTTTTACATCTAACATAATTTCGTGGGATTCGGTAGCAGCCTTAAACATCCCTACAAAACCGCCCAAGAAACCTCCCAAGACAACAGACATTAAAAACAACAATCCACGTTTCCTTTTCTTTTTCATATTCATTCTCCTTTTTCACTTGCTAGATTTTTTGATTTCTTTTCAATCCATTCAATTACTGGTATGAGGGCAAAATAGGCCCAAACAAATTTGTTACTTTGATAGGGACTAAACCAGCCTAAGTCTATCCCAATCAGTAGAAATACGCTGACTAATAGAGCTATGGCAACTACATAATAAATCACTTTATACTTGTTCATCATCTTTCTCCTTTTTCTTCAACCGATTGAAAATGGACAAGAGGACTAAGTTAATCCAAAACAAATACTTACTTTCAACAAAATAGAACCAACCCAGTAATGTTCCAATCATAGCAAATGCATTCACAATAAGGGCAAGAACACTCATAAAATAAACCACTCTATACATGTTCATCACTCATCCTCCTCCAAGCGAAATACCGATTCGACTGTTTCGTTGAAAATTTGAGATATTTTCAGGGCAATGATAATGGATGGGGTGTACTCATCCCGTTCTAGTAGGCTAACGGTCTGTCTGGAAACCCCTGCCAGCTTGGCTAGGTCGGTTTGATTGAGACCATCGCGAGCCCGTAGCTCTTTTAGACGATTTTTTAGTTGCATGTTACACACCTACTTTCCGTCAAATTCAACGGTTTGGATATCCTCAATGCGTTGTAGTTTGAATTTTTCTTTTCCCTTTTTATCAACACGGCGTAGCTTGACCCATTCCTCATCAACATCCACAACTTCCCAGTTGTCTGTTCCAAACACTTGTCCAATGATTGTTGGTTTCTTCCCAATCAATTCTTTTAATAATCTTGACATTTCTTTATTTCCTTTCTGTTTTTGCTCAATTCTTTTGATTTTATTCTCCAGTTTCTTGACCTTTTGGGAATGGTAGATATAATACATAATCACAAGAGGTACAAATCCTAATGCCCACATAATCGTTCCTTTCTCCTTTTCTCTTAACTTGAATTTATTGTAACATATCTTTTTCTTTTTGACAAGCATATTTGTCAAAAAGTTTATGATTTTTGTCATTTTGCAAAAGAAAAAGGTCAGGAGTAAGGTCCTGACCAGTTTATCTACTATTAAAAGCCTAGTTTTTCAAAGATTTCTGAGAAGTTTTGGCTGATAGCCTCAAGTGATACTTGCACTTCTTCTCGTGTTTGGTTGTTCTTGACCGTCACTTGTCCGCTTTCGACTTCGCTCTCTCCTAGGGTGATGAGGGTCTTAGCCGCAAAGACATCAGCTGACTTGAACTGAGCTTTGAGTTTACGGTTGAGGTAATCACGCTCTGCTTTGAAACCTTGTTGGCGAAGAGCTTGTACTAATTCCAAGGCCTTGACATTTGCTCCATCACCCAAGACTGCTATATAGACATCTAGGGCGTTTTCGATAGGGAGGGCCACACCTTGCTTTTCAAGAATGAGAAGCAGGCGCTCTACACCAAGTCCAAAACCAAATCCAGCAGTTTCAGGGCCTCCAAAGTAAGAAACCAAACCATCGTAACGACCACCCGCACAGACTGTCAGGTCATTGCCCTCAATCTCAGTAATAAACTCGAAAATAGTGTGATTGTAGTAGTCCAGACCACGCACCATATTGGTATCGATGATATAGTCTACTCCAAGATTTTCCAACATCTGACGCACAGCATCAAAATGAGCTTGACTTTCTTCATCAAGGAAGTCCAAGATAGAAGGTGCATTCTCTACTGCTACCTTGTCTTCTTTTTCTTTAGAGTCCAAGACACGAAGAGGATTTTCCTCCAAACGACGTTGGCTATCCTTAGACAAGGTCTCCTTGAGCGGTGTCAAATAGTCAATCAAGGCTTGACGGTAGGCCGCACGACTCTCAGGATTTCCAAGAGTGTTGAGGTGCAATTTGACACCTTGGATGCCGATTTCTTTCAGGAAATGAGCTGCCATAGCAATGGTTTCCACATCAGTAGCTGGATTGCTAGATCCAAAACACTCAACACCAATCTGGTGGAACTGGCGCAAACGCCCTGCCTGTGGACGCTCATAGCGGAACATAGGGCCCATGTAGTAGAACTTACTTGGCTTTTGTACTTCTGGGGCGAAGAGTTTATTTTCCACGTAGGAACGGACAACGGGCGCTGTTCCTTCTGGACGGAGAGTAATATGGCGATCACCCTTGTCATAAAAGTCATACATTTCCTTGGTTACGATATCCGTTGTATCTCCGACAGAACGGCTGATAACCTCGTAATGCTCAAAAATAGGCGTGCGCACTTCTGCATAGTTGTAGCGCTTGAAAATCTCACGGGCAAAGCCCTCAACGTACTGCCATTTGGCAGATTCAGCAGGTAAAATATCCTGCGTTCCTTTTGGTTTTTGTAATTTCATAGGGAATCCTCTTTAAACTTAATAGTCTTATTTTACCATAAATAGAGGGATTAAAACAGTGAGAAAAAATTTAGGATTTAGATATCATTTTTGAGATTAATAACTGTCAAAAGAATAGCCAGGAAGGAAAGACCAACAAATAGCATCCAAGTCAACTGTATATTCCATACGGCTACTAGTGAGAAACAAGCTGTTCCCACAGGTATGGATAAGGTAAACAAGAGACCTAAAAAATTACTGGTACGAGCTAGAACTTCTGGAGCTAGATTTTTCATGAGCATGGCACTAATCTTTGGTTGAACTTTACCAGACATATACAGAGTTAAAAATAGAAATAGCAAACCAAGCACGACTTGATTGAATACATTAGCCAGACCAACTAGACTAAGTCCTACGGTCACCCACATCATCAATCTAGGCAAGGACTGCTTCCCAAAATAATCATTGCCCGTAAGGCTACTGATGATGACTGCTACTAAAGCACCGACTTGACTGATAAATAACGCCTCTGTGTAAGAAAAATTCAAGAGAGAGTGGCTCAAAAAGAAGATATTGTAGATGCCCCCTAAGGAACCACCCAAGGCATTGATAAGCAAGACAGCAAAGATCATGAATCCAAAGTTTTTCTGTCCACCTTTAAGAAAAACAAGGCGTAAATTTCGGTAAATTGTTAGGAACTGGTCTTTGATAGAAAGCTTCTCATTTTTTAGTGATTCACCATCAGCAGATGACATTGACAGGCTCAATTTACTTTTTCCTAAAAAGAGAACAGAGGCTGATACTAGGAAGAAACAGGCATTGATTCCCGCAACAAGGGAAAAATTGTTGACCGATAAACCTAAGAGCCATACTCCAAAAGCTTGACCACCAATAGCTGAAATATAGGTGATGAACTGGGAAAAAGAATAAGCTTCCATCAGATCATCTTCAGCTACTTTTTCCTTAATGAGAGGCATGCGCAAACCACCAGCAAAATCACTGATAACATCACTAATGACATTGATCAAACACAGGCTAGAAAAGGCAAAGAGAGTAGCTTGCTGAACAACTAGGGCTGCTAGAAAAAATAAAACCGCCTGAAACAAACCGCTATAGACCATCCATTTGACCTTGTCCCTCGTGTAATCTGCCCGAATCCCTACAAAAACTGTAAAGAGCGTGGGAATGATCATGACAATATTCGCCATAGCAACAGCAAAGGAGGCTTGTGACAAGGTCGATGCATAGACGATAAAGACCAGATTGAAAATCGAAGCACCAAAAGCATTGAAGAATCGTGACAAAGTCAAGAGTCGATAAGCTTGATTTCTAAACAATAGTTTCATAGATAATCTCCCTTCTTGTTAGAATACTCAATGAAAATCAAAGAGCAAACTAGGAAGCTAGCCGCAGGCTGTACTTGAGTACGGCAAGGTGAAGCTGACGTGGTTTGAATTTGATTTTCGAAGAGTATAAGTTCTTATGTGAAGTATGACTACAGTATAGCACTTAGAAATCTTAGAGGAAAACTTTTGAATATATGCAACAAACGAAATGAGCAAAAAGAAACGATAGAATTTCTCCAGTGACACGAGAGAGCTCAACAATTCTATCGCTTAAAATTTTAAATTATTTTCTTGGTTTGCAGATATTCAACAATCGTTCGTATTTCTATAATATTCGGCAGATTTGTTACAGCCAAGCATCTCAAAAATACGGACAGCGTCTTCCATCTTTTTCTGGCCTTCCTTGACCCTACCTTGCTTGCTATCAAGGAGACCTTCCGCCCACAAATAGACAATTCGGAAATAGGTCTCATTTTCCTCGTAGAAATGCTCTTCGATAACACGTTTAAAATAAGAGGCATTGGTAAATTCTTCATACTCAATACTAGCTAAAAAGCCATTCAATAGTATAGTGTGAAACAGGTTTCGATTGCCAGACATTTCCATTAGAAAATCAGATTTACGTACCATTTCTCGTACATATCTAATGAAAAGAGAAACAGATAGAAATGGTGAACTGACTGAAAATAAATTGAGTTCATAGATTCCCCAAATCTCGGTAGAAAACAGATAGTCATGAAGGACTTTCCCTTCCTCTGCCGTTAACTCCACCCTTTCATCCATGCTCTTCATATAAGACTTGATAATAATGGCATTTAAAATATGCTTCTGTTTGTTTTGAGAATGGGCATGCTTTTGATACTCCTTGCGATACAAGTCCTCAAGCGGAGCTATATTCTTTGGATCCAAGACATCTATGATTTCTTTTCTCAACTCAGAATCTGTATCATACTGAAAACCTCTCGCCAGAAAGAGGATCTCCTCCACACTGGCAGATATATTTTCTAGGGCAAATAGAAACTTTTCTACCGAAAGCTCACTCTGACCTGTTTCAAATCGAGATAACATAGACGGCGAAAATTGTCCCCCAGTTGCTTGTCTCAGCGAGATATTTCTTGACTCTCGTAATTGTCTAAAGACTTTTCCAATCTGCTCCATAGGCTTCCCCTTGATTCAGTATTTTCTTCATTTTATCATATTTTTCAGAAAATTCATCAAAAACTTGCCAAATTGTCAGAATTATGAGAAAATAGAGGATATTTATCACGTGGAGGGACTGTAATGAGAGAGGATATCAAAATCAATGACCGTGCTTTGGCCTTACAAGACCAAATTATCGAAAAACTAGAGAAGGTTTTTGATACAGATGTGGAATTGGATGTTTACAATCTAGGCCTGATTTATGAAATCAATCTAGATGAAACGGGTCTCTGTAAGATTGTCATGACCTTCACCGATACTGCCTGCGATTGTGCCGAAAGCTTGCCTATCGAAATCGTGGCAGGTCTGAAACAAATCGAGGGTATCGAAGATGTCAAGGTTGAAGTTACCTGGTCGCCTGCCTGGAAGATTACACGAATCAGTCGCTACGGTCGTATTGCCCTTGGACTGCCACCTCGTTAAGCAGGTAAATTACTTTTGAAGATGAAAAAAAGCAAGCCGAAGTTGGCTTGCTTTTTAAGTTTATTTTTTACCTGACTTGTCCATATTCCAGAAGTCTGTCACGGCTCCGCGTGAAGCAGATGATACGATATGGGCATATTTACCGAGGACACCACGACTGTAAAGCGGTGGCAAGGTTGTTTCTGCCTTGCGTTTTTCAAGTTCTTCTTCGGATACGGCCATGGAAATTTCTTTGGTATCTTGGTCAACCGTAACGATATCGCCTGTACGAAGGTAGGCAATTGGTCCACCATCCTGAGCTTCAGGAGCGATATGTCCAACAACCAGACCATAAGTACCACCAGAGAAGCGTCCATCTGTCAAGAGGGCAACCTTGTCTCCTTGACCTTTACCAACAATCATTGATGAAAGTGACAGCATCTCAGGCATACCAGGACCACCCTTAGGTCCAACGAAACGAACAACGACTACATCGCCATCAACGATTTCATCTGTCAGAACGGCCTGAATAGCATCTTCTTCTGAGTCAAAGACCTTAGCTGGTCCAACGTGACGACGCACTTTCACACCTGATACCTTGGCAACCGCACCGTCAGGGGCAAGGTTCCCGTTCAAGATGATAAGCGGACCATCCGCACGTTTTGGATTTTCAAGTGGCATAATAACTTTTTGACCTGGAGTGAGGTCTGCAAAGTCAGCCAAGTTCTCAGCGACAGTCTTACCAGTACATGTGATGCGGTCTCCATGAAGGAAACCATTTGCCAAGAGATATTTCATAACCGCAGGCACACCACCGACTTCGTAGAGATCTTGGAAGACATACTGACCAGATGGTTTCAAGTCAGCCAAGTGAGGCACACGTTCTTGAATCGTATTGAAGTCCTCAAGTGACAAGTCAACATTGGCAGCATGGGCAATGGCAAGCAAGTGAAGAGTGGCGTTTGTAGAACCACCTAGAGCCATAGTTACAGTGATAGCATCTTCAAAGGCTTCACGAGTCAAGATATCTGATGGTTTAAGACCTAGTTCCAACATCTTAACAACAGCACGTCCTGCTGCTTCGATATCTTCTTTCTTGTCAGCTGATTCAGCTGGATGAGATGAAGAGCCTGGCAAACTCATACCGAGAACTTCGATAGCAGTCGCCATGGTATTAGCTGTGTACATACCACCACAGCCACCAGGGCCAGGGCAGGCATTACATTCAAGACGTTTCACATCCTCAGCCGTCATGTCACCGTGATTCCATTTTCCGATACCTTCAAAAACAGAAACCAAGTCGATGTCTTTGCCATCAAGATTTCCCGGTGCAATGGTTCCACCATAGGCGAAAATAGCTGGGATATCCATATTAGCAATAGCAATCATAGAACCAGGCATGTTCTTGTCACAGCCACCGATAGCGACAAAGGCATCGACGTTGTGACCACCCATCGCCGCCTCGATAGAGTCCGCGATGATATCACGAGATGTCAAAGAGAAACGCATACCAGGCGTTCCCATAGCAATCCCGTCCGCTACAGTGATAGTCCCAAACTGCACAGGCCAAGCACCTGCTGATTTGACACCCTCTTTAGCCAATTTCCCGAAATCATGCAAGTGAATGTTACATGGTGTATTTTCCGCCCAGGTCGAAATAACCCCTACAATCGGTGTTTCAAAGTCCTTATCTGTCATACCAGTCGCACGAAGCATGGCACGGTTTGGTGATTTTACCATGCTGTCATAAATGCTACTGCGGTGACGTTTATCTAATTCAGTCATCTTATCCCTCCCATTTCAGTTTTTACTATTATAGCACATTTTAAAGGCAATGAACAGAAGAAAATTCTTGAATTTTCAGAAAATTCTATACACATATAAACATTTTAAATTAAAAACAACAAAGCGGATCAGGGCACTTTCTGATTACCAGAATATGCTTTTAATCCGCTTGCTTTAAATAACGTAATGTAATTTTTACAGAAGTTCTTTCAGATAAGTGTATTTAACATCTATCTTGCATTATAAAACTCTAGAACTTTCTCTTTTATATTCGATTCACTCAAACCATATTCATTAAGAAGATAATCCATTTTCCCTACTTGACCGAATCTTTCTTGAACACCCATCCGATGAATTTTTGTTATTCCATCATCAGAGAATAATTCACATAAAGCACTGCCAATTCCACCTATCTGATTGTGGTTTTCTACAGTAAATATAGTTTTTCCACTTAACATTGTTTTTATCTGTTCTGGTATCGGTTTGATTCTAAATAAATCTATCACACCTACTGAATAACCTAATTTAAACAGTTCATCCGCAACTCGAATACTTGGAGCAACCATTATGCCAGAAGCAACTATTACAACATCTTCACCGTGTCTTAACTCAATGTAGCCTTTAGAAAAATCTTCTCCACCTTGATATACAGCCTCTGGAGCTTTTCTAATTGTTCGAATATATTTTAGTCCTTTTAAGTCTAATGTCTGGTTCAAGATTTCACGAAATTGGATATCATCAGTTGCTTCGAAAATGATTGATTTAGGAATTAAACGTAACAATCCAATTTCTTCAAATGGCATATGTGTCCCACCATTCATTTCTGCAGTTACTCCTGCATCTGATCCAATCACAGTGGCATCCAATTGTGCGTATCCAAGAGAAATAAATAATTGATCAAATACTCTTCGTGAAGCAAAAGGGCCAAATGTATGAAGATAAGGTCTAAACCCCTGAATAGATAAACCTGCTGCAAGCCCGACCATTTCTGCTTCCATGATTCCAACATTCACATAACGGTCTCTAAAGTCCTTTTCAAGATTATTAGTAGCCATAGAACTTGACAAATCTGCTTCTAAAACTACTATATCAGAATAACTTTGGTTAGCCTCTAGAAGGAAATCTCTATACACATGTCGTAATTCTTTCGTACTTCTCATCATTCTGTTTCCTCCAATTCCTGACTTAATCTTTCTACAACTGAAGTTAACATTTGTCTCTCCTCTACAGTAGGGCGAAGATGATGATTGGATTTCATTTCTTCCAGCTCTCGAACTCCTTGACCTTTAATAGTATCTAATACAATACACTTAGGGGATGAATTATTTGACTGTTTTAATTGGATAATCCCTTCATAAATTTCTCTAATATCTGAACCATTGACCCTAATGGATTCAAACCCAAATGCTGAGAATTTTTCTACAAAATCACCTGGATTACAAATATCCTTTGTAAAACCATCTAATTGTTTTTTGTTATCGTCTACAAATACAATTAAATTAGATAACTGTTGATGAGAAGCAAACTGTATAGCCTCCCAACATTGTCCCTCATTTAACTCACCATCTCCAACAATAGCATAGGTATAAAAGGGACTTTTTCTTATTCTCTGACCATATGCAAGTCCGGTTGCAACACTAATTCCCTGTCCTAAAGAGCCAGTTGTCATATCTATGCCCGGCGTTAGATTTCTATCAGGATGAGACGGTAATTTGGTTCCATTTGTATTTAAAGAATATAAGAATTCTTTGTCAAAGAAACCATTCAAATAGAGTGTGCTGTACAAAGCTGGTCCAGCATGTCCCTTGGATAAAACAAAATAATCTCTATCTCGTGACGCAAATATTTCTGGAGTCATCGGCATTATTTCACCATAAAGCACTGCTAAAACTTCTACTATAGACAGACTCCCTCCATAATGGCCGAATCCAAGATGATTCAATGTTCTAAGAGTATTTAATCGGATTTTTGTTGCAAATTTTCTTAACTCATCTTCTCTATTTTCACTTAAAATCATCCCTTATTCCTCCTTTGCAGATGGCTTTTTAATAAAGGATACTCCAAACATAACTGCTAGAATAAGAACAAGACCAATAACAATGCCTGCTTGCGAGCCAAATTGATTCAACATTCCTAAAATAATTCCTGATAGACCAAAATCTGCATCTGAGAAAGTTGACCCTTGGAAACCAAGTCCTCCCAAAACTGGCATTAAAAAGACTGGAAGAAAACTAATTAAAATACCTTGTAAAAATGCTCCAATAGTGGCTCCACGAACACCACCAGATGCATTCCCAATGACACCTGCAGTCGCTCCACAGAAGAAATGAGGCACAACGCCTGGTAAGATGACAACCGTTCCTGAAGCAATCATAATTGCCATACTTACTAAACCACCAACAAAACTAGAGATAAATCCAATTAGGACTGCATTAGGTGCATAAGTATAAACAATCGGACAATCCAAAGCAGGTTTTGAATTAGGTACAAGACGCTCTGAAATACCTTTAAAGGCTGGAACAATTTCACCCAAAATAAGGCGAACACCTGCTAAAATAACAAATACACCTGCTGCAAATTGACCTGCTAATTGTAAAGCATAAACTAGACCACTTGTACCATTACTGATTTCTTTTTCTATATATTCTGACCCTGCAAAGATAGCTACAATAATGTAAATAACTGCCATAGATAAAGTAATACTAACAGTACTATCACGTAAAAAAGCTAAACTCTTTGGAAATTTAATGTCCTCTGTTGATTTTGATTTGTCACCGATAAGGCTACCAGTGAAACCACTTAACCAATATCCCAAAGAACTGAAATGACCTAAAGCCACCTTGTCATTTCCAGTTAATTGAACCATATATTTTTGCACAAATGCCGGGGAAACACTCATAATAATACCGAGTGCTAATCCTCCTAGTAAGATAAGAGGCAAACTTGTAAAGCCAGCAACTGATAAAATGACCGCAATCATACACGCCATATATAGAGTGTGGTGCCCTGTTAAAAAGATATATTTGAATCGAGTAAAACGAGCAATTAAGATATTGAATACCATACCTGCAAACATAATCATTGCAGTAGCTGAGCCATATGTGGTTAAAGCTACTGCTACAATTGCTTCATTATTCGGTACAACTCCAGATAAATGAAAAGCATGTTCAAACATGGTACCAAATGGATTCAAAGAATTTTGTACAATTCCTGCACCACCAGATACAACTAAGAAACCAACAAAGGTCTTAATTCCACCTTTAATAATATCAGGTAATTTCTTCTTCTGAAGAACTAATCCTAAGATTGCAATTAAAGCTACTAAAATAGCTGGTGTACTAACAATATCCAATATGAACTTCATCATGACGCTAGCCTCCTAAATAAGTCCTTTTTCTTCACAAAGTTTAGTAATTAATTCTCGTAGTTCATCCATATCAATAATACTATTTAAGATACGAACATCTCCAAGATGACTAGCTGAATCAGCTAAATCACGACCAACAATCCAAATATCAGCTGCATTTGGATCTGCTCCACCTAAATCATAGTGTTCAACTTCTACATCTGAAACATTCAAATCACTCAATACAGATTCAATATTCATCTGTACCATAAAACTTGAACCTAATCCTGAACCACAAGCTGTACCAATTTTTAACATTATCTAATCCTCCTGTTTAATTATCATTTCAATGTCATCATAGTTTTTTGATGATATTAAAGTTTGAACATGATTTTTATCTCTTAAAATTGTTGTTAAATGTGACAAAGCCTTTAAATGACTCTCATTATCAATAGCTGCAATACAAATCAACAATCTTACCTCTTGTTCTGGATTATCCAATAAATAAATCGGTTCTTCCAAAACTAACATTGACATTCCTATTTCATTCACACCTTCATCTGGCCGAGCGTGAGGAATTGCTACTCCCTTCCCTAAATTAATAAAAGGCCCAAACTCTTCTACTTTTTGAATCATTGCCTCAGGGTAGTTCTCAGTTATCTTATGTTGATCCAAAAGCGGTTTAGCTGCTAAACGAATTGCCTCCTTCCATCCTAATTTTTCCGAACTAACCTGATAAGTTTCTTTTGTAATTAATTCTTCTAACAATGGTAACACTTCCTTTCTGTTCATTTCTTGATAGAGATACCTCTTTAATGCTAATTTTAACTCTAATTCTTGTGTGATTACACTATATCGTCTTACTATGCTAATTATCTGATTAAGCTCAATATCTCGATAACCTGTATCTGGGAAATCTTTTGATACCAATTCAACTAACTGTGTTGTTTGTTCTTCCGTCATCATAACAGAAACTAGATAATTTGGCTTCTCTGTATCCACCTTTATAGTAGAAAAAACCATATCATAGTCACTACTAGTTTTCGCATATAAATCATCAATCTTTGAGGTTCCTATAAACTCAATTTGAGGGAATAATGCTAATAGATTCTCTTTTATCATCAATGAAGAACTAATTCCATTAGGACAGATAATTGCTGCTTTATAACATTTTTGAGGCAAATTGTCTGCTTTCTTTAAATATCCTCCAAAATGGATAACAAAATATGCTGTTTCACTATCAGGTATGGGCTTGTCAATAGCGTCCATCAAGGGAGTCAAAGAATCTTTTACTAGTTCAAATAAATCAGGATAATGTTCTTTAACATGCAACACATATTCATTTGAGCTAGGTAAGCCGAACTTTAATCTATAGTAAGCCGGTATAAGGTGGCGGCGAAGATTTTCTCTCAATACTTCTCTTTGTTTAAAATGTAACAAAGAAATATCTTCCATTCTACTTACAATAGCCTCTGTTAATTGATTAAAGTAAACCGGAGCAACATCTACTTCACCTTCAAAGCAACTTGATAATAAAACTGTGACATAGCGATAATCATCCTCTGAAAATACCGTATCTATAATTCCCAAATCAACTACTGTATCTAATAAAATAGTCGTTATATCTTGAATAATAGGAGATACTAATGTCTCTGAAAGACATACTCTTTCAACATCCCTTTGATACCTACATATAATGAATACTAAACCGAAAAGGCAAACTTTTAATTGATTAACAATAGGTACTATCTGTAGCTTTTCATAATAATCTTTAACTACCTGATCAATCAAATCATAAGTTAATGAATACCCCCAACTGGATAAAACATAATCCAACCCCCAAATCCCTATGGAGGATTCCAACAACTCACTAACCATTTGAAAAGCTAAACGGTGCTTATTCCACTCTGAACCGTGTAAAGTATAACCTTTTGCTCTACTGTACCCTAGCTCCAAATCATTATCTAACATAATCTTTCTTAATGATTGAATATCAGATAAGGTTGTATTCTTACTTACTTTCAAAAAGTCTTGGTAATGATTATTCGATATAAAATCTAATCGGCAAAAAGTGTAAAGATAGATTAATGCTAAGCGAGTCGACTTTGGTAAAACCAATTCATCCGACTTAATAATATCTGTCAAAGACTGTTTCGTACGATTTGATAAACTATAGCGACCTTGTTTTTTATCCAGCACTATCCCTTTATTAGCTAGATAAGGCACTAAATAATCTATTCCTTCTTTGACTTCCTTTATAGGTAAGCTCACCTTAACAGATAATTCATATAATGATAGCTCACAATGATCCATCAAAGTCATCAAAATAACTAGTGCTCTATAATCAAACATTTCTCTTCCTTTCTAACTACAATTATAGTGTAAAAGTTATAAGAATAAAAGAGTATTTCAGCACAATATAATCTCACCTCCTACAAGTAATTATTGGGCTGAAACTTTTTAGTGATTATTTGTCAACTTTCTATTAATTTTTAAAAACAAAATGATATCATTTAGATATCAAATGACAGGAGGTCATTCTTATGACTGAAAAACTAATCAATTCAAAACCAAATGGTGTATTCGCATTGATTCTCATTGAATTGGCGCTCGTACTCGGTATCTTTATATTTATAATGGGTGTTGGTTCGGAAAACATTTTTGGAATTATTATCGGACTTTTATTAAGCTTAATTGCAGGCCTAGCTCATGCTGGTTTAAAAGTTGTCAAACCTCAGGAAGCTCTGGTTTTGACCCTTTTTGGTAACTATACAGGTACCATCAAAGAACCTGGTTTTTACTTTGTTAATCCCTTCAGCGTAGCAGTCAACCCTGCAAATCACACTAGACTGGGACAAAGTGGTGATGTTAGCACAAAATCTCCTTTGTCAGGAATGAAATCATCAAATGGCAATGATGTAAACATTGAAATTGGCAAAAAACAGATTTCCCTCAAGGTTATGACCCTGAGCAATTCTCGCCAAAAAATCAATGATGGTCTAGGAAATCCCGTAGAAATCGGGATCGCGGTAACTTGGAGAGTTGTTGATACAGCCAAAGCAGTCTTCAATGTGGACAACTACAAAGAATATCTTTCATTGCAATGTGATAGCGCCCTCCGAAATATTGTCCGCATCTATCCTTACGATGTCTCTCCTAATGTGGATACTACGGGTGACGGGCAAGCAGATGAAGGTAGCCTCCGTGGCTCTAGCGAAATTGTAGCTAACCGTATTCGTGAAGAAATCCAAAGTCGTGTTGAGGATGCTGGCTTGGAAATCCTTGAAGCACGTATCACTTACCTAGCTTATGCACCAGAAATTGCAGCTGTTATGCTTCAACGCCAACAAGCATCTGCCATTATTGATGCACGTAAGATGATTGTAGATGGTGCTGTAGGAATGGTTGAAATGGCACTAGAACGGCTCAATGAAGGGGAATTGATAGAACTTGACGAAGAACGAAAAGCTGCCATGGTTTCAAATCTCCTTGTCGTTCTTTGTGGCAATCATGATGCACAACCAATTGTCAACACAGGAAGTCTTTACTAAAGATGGCTGAAGCTAAAAAAAAGCAGATCCCCCTTCGACTCTCAACAAAGTTATACGCTGCACTCGCATCATGGGCAGAAGACGACTTTCGTTCAGTCAATGGGCAAATCGAGTATCTCCTCACAGAATGTGTCAAGCAACGGAAAAAAGACGGAAAATACGTATCAGAAACCATTGACGAACCATTTGAGATTGATATTTAACACCTTCTCCTGTCTGCTAGGTCGGACAGGAGAATTTTTTCATCTTTTTTTGTCAAGTAACTTTACTTTACAAAAAAAATGTGTTATCCTAGTATGGTTGATGAAAATCAGTAGATTGAATCGAATATAAATACCTAAAGGAGAAATCAAAATGGCAGTACCTGCACGTCGCACTTCAAAAGCGAAGAAAAACAAACGTCGTACACACTACAAAGTAACAGCTCCATCTGTAAACTTTGACGAAACTACTGGAGATTACTCACGTTCTCACCGTGTATCACTTAAAGGATACTACAAAGGACGTAAAATCGCTAAAGCTGCATCAGCTGAATAATAGAAGGGAGATACCATGCGCGTAAATATTACACTTGAACACAAAGAATCTGGTGAACGCTTGTACCTTACTTCTAAAAACAAACGTAACACTCCAGACCGTCTTCAATTGAAGAAATACTCACCAAAACTTCGCAAACACGTTGTGTTTACAGAAGTTAAGTAAGCATTCAATACAAATCAATACAGAAGAAAAACGCTAATTCAAGCGTTTTTTCTTTTTGTTAATTTCAGTACATTACAATAAAAATCAATCTAATGACTACATTTTTGACTACATTTTTTGTGAAATAAATTAGAGGCTCTAATATATAGAAAGAATCTAAAATCCCCTGCAAATCTACATTGCAAGGGACTTGTGTATCATTCTTGTACTTCTTTCTGAGCGGCCTTTCCTTGGTCTAGAAGGGCTTGGACGATTTTCTCATCGCGTAGTTTGACAGAATCATTGATCATTTCTGCGGACTTGACGATGGTTGTTTCTAGTTGGGCACGTTTCTGGCGTCCCAATTCAATAGCTGCGACGATACCTTGGTTTTGAGCGACCAGACTTTCAGCCAGTTTGGTAACAGACTCAACAGCGACTGTCGGGCTTTGGGCAATTCTTTCCATCTGCGGAATCACTTCCTTGCTGGTCTCAGCTAGCATCTGAAGGGCAGCATTATTGGCATTGACAATGGCATCTGCCACGACACCTGATTTCATTGATTGTTGCAAAATACCAAGTTGGGCAATAGAAAGCTTCATTGTCGGAATCGTATTACAACGAAGCATGCCCAATTTTTGGCGCATATCAGATGACACCTTCACAAGATTGCGCATCTGAGGTGTTGTTGCCCAGGCAACATAGAGACGGCTGACATACTCAGTATGTTGTTGTTCAAGAGTATTGACCACTTCAGCCATGCGGGCCAATTCTTGTGACTTGGTTTGGTATTCTACCGTACTTGTATCGAGTTGGTCAGCTTGAGATTTCAGTTCTGCAGCGCGATTACCAGCTTCTGTCTGGCTGGCTTCGATAAAGGAAATCACTCCCACTAGATTTTCAATGGATTTGGTATTGTCCTCAATCAACATCTCAGCAGAGACAATATTTCGAGCTAGCACATCTTCTTGCTTGACCACTGCGGCAGCCATACCATCGAGCTTTTGCTCCACTGTTTTTGAGTCAAAGTAAAATTCTTGTAAGGTATTCTTGCTCTTGTTAAACAATCGTTGCAAAAAGTTTGGCTTCTCTTCTAACTCAGCAATTTCAGCGTTCTTGTATTTGACTACAAAGCCTTGCAACTCACGGTTGGTATTTTTGAGTAGATCATCCACTTGGGGAATCTGCAGTTTCTTTTGTTCTGACAAGATACGATTGACCGTATTGTTTACGCCTTCGACAGCAGATTGTCCAAAATCCAAAAGAGCATTTTGATTGGTGACAAACTGGTCTACTAACTGGGGCACGTGCGCCTTGATTCCTTCTTGCTGCTCAGGACTCAACTTTTCAAGGAAGGTCAAGGTCTTGTCTGAGCCAGTATTGGTCTCAATGATTTGGGTTGTTTTATCCACCTTAGCTACCGTATTATTGGCAATCTGGTCAATATCAAAATTAAATTCTGTCATGGTTACTCCTTTGTTTCTAACCTATTCTTTACGATCTTTTTCTAGGATACGCAGACTGATATCAAAATCACGCATATCTGTTTCATTGAGTTCTCTCAGGACTTGGTCCAGCTCAAGGTCAAATTGTTCGATAGCTGCTTTAGCTTGTTGCAAACGTTCTTCTGCTCGATTATAGTTTTTAGGATTGGCCTTAATCTTTAAATAGCCTTCTAAAATCGTTTGGAATTTCTCCATCTTCAAACTATGAATGGCAGTCAATTCTTCCTTATCCCCCTCAGCAGAGGTGGCAATCTTGTCTAAAATTGCCTGATGGTCAATGGCAATATTGGCCAAGGTCTGGGATAATTCTGGAGCTAATTCCTCTGGCTCCGCATTCTCAAGATCTACCTGACTTTCCCTATCCAAACGTTCTAGCTGAACATCGATAGTTGCCCGCACTGTACGAACCTTTTTGTCAATACGGTTGTAGATATCAGCATCGATATAGGACTTGAGTCGATCCGCCTCCTGGTGGATTTCCCGCAGTTCGATCAATACTTGATTGGCCAGACTCTTATAGGACTCTGAGCCTTTTTCTACTAAAGTTAACTCTAATTGCTGAATATCCTTGTCCGCCTGACGAATCCGAGCTTTTAAAAGCTCAATTCGATCATCTAGAGAGGCATCCTGCAAAAGAGGATAGCGCCAACGTTTATAGAGACGATAACCACCATAGCCTAGCAGTACACAAGCTGCAAGCGGAAGAGCATATTGGACCAAAAGGCCCAGTAAGAACAAGAAGCCCCAAAAATAGAGACAGCCTTTCCAAAAACCATTACCCGATTTCATAAACATTCCTTATTTTCAATTTATAAGTCTATTTTAGCACAAAAGAAAAAAATGAGGGCGGAAATCCCTAGAAAAGAGTTGATTTCTTTGCTATAGAATGGAGGCTAGTAGCGCGTGTTCTGATTTCAGTGGAGCGAACTCAAACCACAAACACACTCTGAGGAAAGATCAAAACAAAAGCTTGAAATATCGGGGGATGTGTGTTAGAATTGGTCTATAGTGATGATAATTGTCTAACAAGGCAACAAAAAGCCCCAACGTTCCAGCGTTGAGGTTTTTTTGGCTTATCGCCCCTTAAAGGTTATTTCTTGCGTGAGTTAAGCCATTTCTCAAACAAGGTTGTCAAAATATTGACTACTAAGGGTGCTAGAAAAATTGTGATGATAATTTCTAACATCGGCAACACCTCCCTTCCTTAAAGCGAGGGGGCCAAAATATTATATCACACCAGATTTATATCATCAATATCGTGTCATCCTTGGAATAGATAGACTTAGATACACAACTAACCTTACTAGCAAATCTCTAAACAAACCCAGAGAACAACGTTTTAAGACAAAGCAAAAAGCCCACTGTTGTAGGCTTTCTGTAAGATATTTCTTAAAATTAAAGCATTTTGTTATCTTGCAGTGATTAGGTACAGAAAAACAGGCCTAAGCCTGCACTAAATCTAACTTGATTTTCTCCAAAACTATTAAATTCAAATAAGTTGAGAAAACATAAAGGGTAACAAAAAGGGACTTAAAATGATGAGTTCAGCAGGCAAGAAACTAGCACGGTCAAACGTGCTTTTTTTATTGCTAATGGCTGATAGGTATACTATACCATGCTTAGGTTGCTTATGCTTGAAGTTTCTTATCTGCAATAGCATCTGTCAAAGTCTGGGAAAAGTTAAGTCCTAATTCCCGTCCTAACTTATCCGCCCATCGTGGTATGGTCAAAGTCTTTTTAATTGGTTCCTGACTTCCTAGGTATTCTGAGACATCAACAGATACCATAGAAATAAAAGATTTATCAATATCATAGGTTGATACAAAATCTTCATCATCTTTAAATGGATCGTTATCAATTAAAGACAAGCTATTGATATCTGACGGCTGAGGTAAATCTCCATCACTCTCTATTAAATCTGCAACAGTTATCCCTAGCCACTCCGAACCCATAGCCAACGCCTCAGAAATTCCCTCACCTTGTGTTGCTGAGTACTCAAAATCTGGAAAATGGACAAAATAAGTCGCTTCTACCCCGTCTGTATCGTCATAATAAAATAAAGCTGGATACGTAACTAACATTTCACTACCTCCATATCAAAAAGCAGGGGCTGAGTTTATAACCCAGCTTGCTTTCTTATCCCTCTTTCAGTGTACTTATTCAGTTCACCATGAGGGATTGTGATAGGTCTTTCCCCTAGCTTCTCCATCTTAATATGGGAGCCTTTACCGCCTTTGGTTTTTATCCAACCATGAGCCGTAAGGAGTTTGACCATCTCTTTTTGTGTCATAGGCATAGCGCTTTTACCTCCTGACAGTATTATTATAACACGTATTACACGTACTGTAAAGGGATAATACTCATTATCTCTCAAACCACAAAAGCCTCCAGAATCGTTTCTAAGGGCTTCTAGTTTGTCCGTGGTGTTTTAGTTGTCCAGTACGAAACAAATCAAAATAGGGGGCGAATATGAAGCCTCAGCCTACATTTGCCTACTTATATGCTTCTAGTTCTCCGTTCTGGTGGATTCTCGCAAAGTTTAAGACGGCTATCTGTTTGTATCGGTGGTAGCTAGTGGAGCTAGTACCTGCCATCTCTACACATTCGCTCATTGTTTTCTTTCTCATGTAGCAATAATGGATAATGAAGTATTTTCTGGCTCTCTCGTTCTCTATGCTGTTGATGTCGTGGGCGAATATCTCCAACCCCTCACGGATTGCTTTTTCATGTTCACCACTCAAATTCCACTGATCAGGTAAGACAAGTTTCCAAGCCTCTTCATCGATACTAACTTGGTTTTCACTCCCTGCCATCCTCTGGAATCTCAGAAAGTAAGCCATACGCTCCCTTACGTTCATCATCGTTTTAAACTTATCCAGCTCCATTAGTTCGCTCCTTTGTGATATAATTAGTCTAAAGAGAAGTGAGGTAGAGATGATAGTGTCGCTACGCAACTTCATAGTATGAGATGACGGGACAGGCACACCGTCCACTACTCTTGAGCACTTAGGTTATTCTAAGTGCTTTTTTTGTCATTTCGATTATTTCTTTTAAAGGTGGCTTAGTCTTCGTCAATATCCCAATCACCTACCTTGATTTCGATAGTTTTATTGACCTGCTCAATTTCTTGTTTATCTCGCCAATCTTCAGGGACTCGATTTTTAACCCAAAAGATGCCTGCCGTTATGTTAGGTTTGCTATATTTCCTTACCGACACAACTTGCCCTGTGTTTGTTACTGTTTCTTCTGAATAATAATATCCAACAGCTGACCTATGCAAAGCGTTGACAACTTGGGCATCTGCTACCTCTTTACCGTCCTTTAAGGCCTCCGAAAACTCCGGATACTTCTTTTTCCATTCATAAAAAGTTGAGGGAACAATGCCTATATTTTCAGCTATTTGCGTATCAATCAAACCTTTTTTTGCCCAATATGAAACAAGCGCTAGTTTTTCTTCATTCAACCATTCTTTAGCTTTAGTTTTAGCCATTCGCCCCCTCCTTTGCTAAACGTTTCTTAATAGTTCTCACTGTTTTCCCTCACTATATCAATCATCACAAAAACCGATATTATCCCAGAATATTATCAACTCTTTTGTGTTTTTTATCTCGGATAATGCTTTCTCTGCTTCTTCTTTTGTTGGATAGACTTCTATAAAATCTTTAGGATTCTTTCCACCTATCCTATATCTTACCTCAAACTTTCCACTGTCTATTTAAGTTAAAAAGACAATATCAACTTCATCAGCTATTATCAGTTCATTCAACCGTTTCAAGCGTTTCTTGATTGCTCTCATTCTGGCAACCTCGCTTCTAATATCTCGATTTGTTCCATAACTTCAACAGTCTCTACTGACTTATAAGCCATGTTTAGAATAGTCTGGGCGCTTTGCTGTCTAGCGTAAGGGCTGATATTCCTATCAAGCATGATTTCCCTTAATACGTTGACTGCCTCAACGCTTGCATTTTGCAATAAAGTAGTCGCTTCTTTGAATTGCTCGCTACGTCTTTCACGGTAAATTCTCTTAAAGGTTGCGTCATTCAAGTAATTGTATGCCGTTTTTCTTGTAATATCGCTCATCTCACTGGCTTTCTTTACGTTACCAGTCATGAGATAGTTTGCTAGAAAGATTTCTTTTTTTCTGCTTAATTCTGCCATATACTAATCCACCTCTCTTTATTGCTCTAATTCTGGAAACTCACTTATCCCAGTCATTTCCCTAAGTTCATCTATACGTTTTTGTGATTTCTTATAGTCTGCTAGCTTAATATCTTTAAATGGCGTTTTAATGAAATCATCCATATCTATTTTTATTTCATCTTGCTGAAAAGCAAATCTTAAACAATCCACGTATAAAGATATACATTCATCTGTTGTTGCGTATTCTATCTTTGAAGCATATTCTTGTAATCTTCTGATCCGTTCCTTTAAACTTCTACTCATTCCCCTACCTCGTGTGTAATTCTGTCTTATTTATGTAAAAAGGGGGATTCCTCCCCCTCTGCATTACAAACCACGTTTTACTTTATCACGCAACTTATTATATAAGTCTGGATCACTATTTAAAAGGTTAACACGCTCTAAATAACCCATTTTCTTAAACTCTTTAGCCTTATCATTCAATTTAGCTTCTTCCTGAGCGCCCACTAATCTATCCAGTTTCTTGTTAACGTTCTCGATAAACTCTTTTTGACGGCGTTCTTCTTCAACCTCACGGATCGTTTCTTCTAATTCTTTATCAATCATTTCTTATTCTCCCTCAAATAGTCTGATTCGTCCAATAATATAACCCAAAGTGTCTGTAGAATCTAAATAACGATTACTTTCACCAGTGTAACTAGCTACACCACATGAAACATAGCCATTTTTTCGTGTGTATTCTGGCAAACTATTGATTTTATCAAACAATTCTTGAATACCTGTTCCTAAGACTTCATCAACCAATTTCTGGGCGGTGTTTTTGTATGTCTCGTTATAGTTTTCGATTAACTCAATCAGTTCAATAGATTTCTGCTTGATTTCCTGCCGTTGATTTTTAATAGTCTTATCTTGTTCAAGTCCATTTTTAAAATATGGTGTAACACTAAGCCCCACGGCTTTAGTAGCAATATCTCCAACTCGTTCACATTCAAGTTTTTTCTTTTGCTCCCTTAAATCAGCAATGTACTTCTCTTTTGAGTTGATCGCTTTAAAATCTTCAAAGGTTTGCATTTCAGCTTTTTTAGCTTTGATATACTCAACTTCTTCCTGTGTTTTCTTGATTTCCTCATCAAAACCATCAAAAATAGCTAATTGTTGACGTAGATTATCTACCTGATCTTTGATTTCCTGCAATGTTGGCATTTCTTTTTCCTCCATCCTTTCCAAAAACAAAAAAGGCATAGCTAAAATAGATTACTCTACTTTATGCTATACCTCTGATTTTTTCAGTCAGTATTCTTTTTGTATTGTGTTGTTTTAGATTCCACGCTGGAGACAATCTCGCCATCTTGTATTTTAAGCGTTACGCTTCCAAACTTCGGGATCTCTAACAGTTTTATTTTACCATAATTTCTAAAATAAATAAAGCCATTTTGTATCTCCATTCGTTATCCTTTCATCTGTGTTGCTACTTGTATAATACCATCACATTGGTAAATGCTTTAAATCTTTTTCCATCACTCAAACAAACCTCTGAATGTCTTACATCTACCACTTCAACAGTTGCCATGAAGTCATTTACTCTTTGCTCAAAGTTTTCTTTGTTATCTATGTAACTATGGTAGAAAAATTTAACTTTCATGCTCATATCCTTTCCTCAAATCTACATATTCAACTCTAAACGTGACTTCTTTTGAAGTACACTTTCCCAATCTTATATCCGTCAATCTTAAATCAGGATTCTCTGCCATCCATTCGTTTAAGCTATCTAAAGCTATTGTCAATTCTTTTGCGGTTACGAAATTCATTTTTACTCCTTTATTTTAGAAAGGTACATAGGTCATCTTACCTGTGTACCTACCTGTGTACCCTATAAACCTTACAACCTCAAGGGTTTTCAGCTTGGTACATAGGGTACACGGGTTTCTATATACCATTTTTATATTTTTTTATCTATCTTTGTTTTTTTTGTTTCAACTCTCGGTAAACCTATGTACCCTGTGTACCGATATTGCTAAATCATTGATATTACTGAACTGAAGCGGTTCACTGGTACCTGTGTACCACCTGTGTAACCTGTGTACTCATTGTGTACCTTCAAGTTCTCCAAGTTCTTCAAAAATTGAAAAATCTACTCTTAATTCCCTCTTTTCTTCTTTGATAACAAAAGTATCAAATCGTTTTTGATTACCAATAATATATCCACTGACAAGCTCACCATCTAGCTTTTTTCTTTTTCTCTCTACTCCAATAGTTGTCAATGCTTTCCCTGCTTCAATAGCATTTTTGCCATATGTTTTATTATAAAGTTCATCAATCACATAGTTATCTGTTTTAGGGACAAAATCAGTCTTTTGTAGTAGATTTATCAAAGCTATCTGAAAATCATCAAGTGCTTCATCGCCATTATACACCTCAACATTTTTCCAGATGAATTTCTGTTCTTGTTCGTTGAAATAATCAAGACTGGATAGCAAGAAACCGATACACCCTTCAATCCTTGGTGATTTATCTGGTAGTGTAAATGCCTGCCAATATTCGGCAAAGGCTTCTTCACGCTCCAAGTCAGTTTCTCCAGCTGGTCTATCCTTATACTGGATCAATACTTTGCGCCCGTTCATTTCATCTGAAAGAGATACATTCCTATTGGTATCAATACACAAAACACTAGAAAGCATGACAAGTCCTTGGTTTCCTCCTACAATTCTGGCTACGTGTGTTTTCTCGGTTGCAATTACTTTTAAAACACGCTCAATTTTATCTCCAATAATATCTCCTTGCTCAGTCGCTAAGGCCATTTCCCCACCCGAAAACATAGCCCAAGCATTCAAAGCGTCAAATCCTCGTGAAACCAAGTTATCCAGTTCAACATCGATTTTATTAAACAGTCCAGATAAGGCGATATGTCTCAATCCTTTACCCGTTCTTATTCCAGACTTGGTTATAAAGAAATTGGTTTTGTTTTTCAATCCACTGGCAACTTGTGCTATGTAGTATGTCTGTAATTGTGCATTGTGGAAACTGTCAGGATCTTCAATAACGTAGTGTAAAAATTTATTGGCAATCTTTTTACTACTCTTAGCAGTTTCAAAATCAACTGGATAATACTTAAAAAATGAAATCTCATTATTCAAAACACATCTGGTCAACGTGTGTTTCTCCAAATCAATAACAAAATCATTCCCAGCAATCTGAAATGGTTTTAGAACTCTGATTGGCTCAATATGGAAATGTTTATCAATTCCTTTTAAAATATCCAATACAAACTCGGTATCATGCTTAAATCCATATAGATTTGCCAATTTTATATCATCAATCATTTTGGCCTGCCTGTTGTTCACATCATATAATTGACCATTATAAAGCTCATATCTACCTAAAAGATAATCGATTACTAATTTAGCGAACGGTGGAAAGTTTTTTTTAAAAGAAATACTTACATTATCATCCTTTTTCTTTGGCTTTATTTTTGCGGATATAAAATTGATTTCTTTCCCATTTACATCCGCACTATACATAACTTCACTAGAAGAGATAGTTATTTCCTTACTCTGATAATGAAGTTTATTCAAGCTATCTAACTGCCAAATATCTGATAATTGCCTTTTATAGTCTGCTTTCAATTTTGAGCAGCCAAAGTCTGTCTCTGTCCAGTTCATTTTAATTATCTTGTTCA
This sequence comes from Streptococcus mitis, assembly GCF_002096815.1. Taxonomy (GTDB): domain Bacteria; phylum Bacillota; class Bacilli; order Lactobacillales; family Streptococcaceae; genus Streptococcus; species Streptococcus mitis_AD. Next base: position 97,348 of record NZ_NCVJ01000018.1, on the reverse strand, counting down.
ATTTGTCCCTAATATTCAAATGCTACCTCCTTATAAAATATTTTTGCTACTTCTAAAAAATAGCTTGCTAGGTCTTTTCTTTTTACGATTGCAGAAAACAAGTCCACCAGCTGACTAAAACTGTAGCCATTCACAAATAGCAGTCTGACAAAGAGTGAAGTCTCGTTTCTGGTATAAATGCCATTACAAATTAGATCGAAAATCCAGCCTTTCAACTCCACTCCAAGCCCCTGTCGTTGCTCGGTCAATTTGTTTACCTCTAATTCTTTCAGGATTGTGAGCAAGTCAGGACTGGCCAAAGCAATATCCAAATCTCTGACTAGTTCCCAGCCCTCTACTTGCTCGGTCTCTTCCTTGATTGCTACATACAAGTCTTTATAATGAAAACTCGTCAACGCCTCGTCTATAGGTTCATAGTAGGTAAATTTGTAGTGTTCCCCATTCTTCCATACTTGAGTAGGATTTGACTTGAGAAAGCCAAATAGGGGCATTTTATCAACTGATATAGTAAACTCTATTATTCTCATTACACCTCCTAATCTACTGCAAGAAAATTGTAAATATCACTCTTGCGGTAATAAACTTTCTTACTACTTTCAAATGGCGAACGAAGAGGTTTCAAACCTTCTTTTTCCCAGTTATTTAACGTGGTTCCACTAATACCTAACTTCTCTAATACCTCAGGCCTAGAAATCAAGTCCCAGTTGTCATCACGTTGCTTTTCCAGTTCCATCCTTTTAGCTAAGTGATCTCCTACTTTCTCCAGTAATTCAAGTTCTGCTTCTCTTGATAATAGTTGCATATTACAATCCTTTCTAGTTATGAATCTTACCTGCAAGCTGGATATAACGGCCGTAGTAAGGGTTTAAATCCTCGCTAGGTGTTTCTATCGTCTGTTGGTTTTCTCGCTCATATTGGGCGCTTTTTTTGCGGTCTCGGTGGTTTAAATAAAGCAGTAAGCCAATTAATACCACCATACAGATTACCGACTGTGTATTGGTCAAATCTAGTTCATTCATGTTATGCCCTCGCTTGATAATTCTTAATATAGTCCACTTGATCAGTTCGCTCCATCTTCAGGAAGTCGTCCACCTCTTTGGGTGTTACCTTTCTATCTAAAAAATCAGTGATGAACTGAAAGAGGTTCGGATTTCTATCCTTGATTTCAGCAATTACTTCATCAAATTCTGCTTGTGTCATGTTGTCTAGGTCTAGTGTCATTTTAACCCTCCTCATGAATCATCATTCCACGGGTGTACCCAATCGAACTTGTCCATAAGTCCAAGAGATTTTTTTTACCTCGTTTTTTCTTGGCAATATCAACTGCTAAAAGTTCCCATACATAATTTAATAATTGACTATGATCCATAGGATAAACATTCTCTTTGGTCAATTCTGCTAGATAAGTGGTTAAGAAAAGAAATCCATCAAATCTAGAAACCAGTTTTATAAAATCAGTGTTACCCCAATAATTTCCATAAAATGAGCGTTCTTCCCACTCCAATTCTCCTATTACCTCAGAAACTACTCTCTGTTTCATCCTTTCCGTCTGTTCCTTTAGCGTTTGCTGTTGTTCATGGTATTCTGTGCTAGTTAGTTCATTATAAACATCGTCCAAGTCATTCAATACCCTGCTGATTTCTCTTTTAGCTAATGCAGTTCCATCTCCTACAAGAATTTCTTGTATTTCTTCTAAATTTGTTGAAATAGCTTCTAATTTATCTGCTATCATATTTTTCCTCCGTTGGCCTTTAATGTCGTTTCTTATACAGGATTGGCACCACTCCAAACGCTGGGCGATTACCCCAAGTTGGCGAACGTATGTAGTGATGTTTCGTGGGTAATCACCCACATTTTAATTAAACAAGTGCTTAGAGTCGCCGTGTCAGCACCTACTACTCAAAAACTAACCTATCCGCTTGCCTGCCATTAGTTGTTATTGATTGAATAGTTGATTTTTGTTATAATGGAGATATAGAAAAATATCTATATTCTTGATCCAGTCGCTTGCTCTCCTCGACCAAAATTTGAGCAAGTGACTTTTTTTGTTGCGTCAATCCCCAGTGGTAAAGCACCACATGAGAAATTTGTAAATGTATTGAAGTATTGCGATTGGTTCGCTCCTTTCTAATAATCCTTTGCTAACCATTCCATTACACTTGCGTAAATTCTATTTGGTGCTTTATAATCTCCGTTAAGAATTTTAGGAACAGTTCTAGGAGCAACGCCAATTTCAAAAGCAAACTCATAATTTTTTAATTGTAAATCAGCTTTTTTTCTACGTAAAGCTTTTGCTTGTTCTTGTGTAATAATCATTTTTCTTTCTCCTTTCTTAAAATTCATTCTCAATTCAAGAACAAATTGATTATATAATCTTATTTTGAGAATGTCAAGTGCTAAACGTTCTTTTTTTGAGAATATTTTTATAGCCATTTTCTATTCACTATGATATAATCTAACTAAAAGTAATCAAGATTAGGTCAAAAAATGAAAAATAAAGTAAATGAGTTAAAGGTTAAAAATAGATTAAAAGAATTAAGAGAAAAAGAAAATTTATCTCTAAATAAACTAAGGACTATTTTAAAAGATACTTATAATATTTCTGTTTCGGATAGCCAATTAATGTACTATGAAAATGGAACTAGAAAACCAAGAAATCAAGAAATATGGAATTCTTTGGCTCGTCATTTTGGAGTATCGGTTGGCTATCTTCTCGGCTACGATAATAGCCCACCAAAGATTTTTCTTAAGGAGTTAGAGGAACAAGCAGATCACTACTTAACAGAAGAAGAAAAAGAGGAATTAAAAGAACGCCCAGAAGCAAAAAATTACTATCTAGATTTAGTAAGTTGGAGAATGCGTGATGAACAAATAGCAGAGGTTCGCAAAAGAAATAAAGATTTTGATAAAGATTTTATAAAATTTATAGAGAAATATTCTATTTATCTTTCTGACGATCAGATAGAACAAATTAAAGATTCAATGAAATCAATGTCAAGTATCAATAACAAATATTTAATGGTAACAATGGCTGGTGGATACTTTGAACAAATGAAGTCTGAGAAAGAAACTGAGTTCAAGGAATTGTTTAAATACAGTAAAATATGGCAAGAGAACTATTCCACAATGGAATCCAATGAGAAGAATAATATTAAATAACTTCCCATATTCGCCAATAGCACCTCTTCTCCCACTCTCTATTGTGCAAAAACAGGGGAAATTGAAGAATAGAAAGCCAATTTTACAGACTAAAGTGCAAAAATGGTCAAAATTGACAAATAGAAAAAGACAAGCCTGCTACTGCTGACTTGTCTGATAATGCCTAAATTAAACTCTTGAAATATCGGGGCTTATATGTTAGAATGATTTTAATGGATAAGGTTCATTAGAACACCAAAGCCCCTAACTATTGCAGTAGTTAAGGGCTTTTTTGACGTATCTTAGAGATTTAACGGGTGTTTATAGGCTAGTCACTCGGTCTACTTCTTACCATCTAGCCATTTGCAAACGAAATATAGGATAATTCCTGCTATGACGTCTGCCATAATAGTAAGAACGAGCTCTGGGATAAGGTTCATTAGTTTCACCTCCTCTCACGAATCGTAAGGAACGTAATCGGTAACCGATGACAAAAACATTATATCAAAAACACTCACCACAAACAAGCCTATATAAGCCCCATATCCGCCTTGTTTATCACTCTGGTATTATTTGCCGTCTGACTGCTTAAAAGCGAAAATAGGGGCATTCTCGTAGCCCATCGCATGGTATAAACTCAAAACTTAACCTATCCGCTTGCCTGCTGATGGAAAGAGGAGTAAAACCATGAAGATTACAGAATACAAAAAGAAAAACGGAACTATCGTATATCGCTCAAGCGTGTATCTTGGAGTTGATAAACTTACAGGGAAAAAGGCTAGAACTACAGTTACGGCCAAAACAAAAACAGGCGTTAAAATCAAAGCTAGAGAGGCCATTAATGCTTTTGCAAACAATGGATATAGTGTTAAGGAAAAACCAACCATTACTACTTATAAGGAACTAGTCGCTCTATGGTGGGAGAGTTACAAGAATACAATCAAGCCAAACTCTCAGCAATCCATGGAGGGGATTGTGAGGCTTCATATTTTGCCCGTATTCGGCGATTACAAGTTAGATAAACTTACTACTCCAATTATTCAGCAACAGGTCAACAAGTGGGCTGACAAGGCCAATAAAGGCGAAAAAGGGGCATATGCAAACTATAGCTTCCTGAACAATATAAACCGCCGTATTCTCCAGTATGGAGTTACAATGCAAGCGATCCAGCATAACCCAGCTAGGGATGTCATTATCCCACGTAAGCAACAAAATAAGAAGCATAAGGTAAAGTTTTTCAGCAATCAGGAACTAAAACAGTTTTTAGAATACTTAGATAACCTAGACTTGTCTAGCTATGAAAATCTCTTTGACTACGTGCTTTATAAAACATTGCTGGCTAGTGGTTGCCGTATCGGTGAGGCTTTGGCTCTTGAGTGGTCTGATATTGATCTAAAAAAAGGCATTATCAGCATTTCTAAGACTCTGAATAGATACCAAGAAACAAATACACCTAAGTCTAAAGCAGGTCTAAGAGAGATTGATATAGACAAGGATACAGTTTCACTACTCAAGCAATATAAAAAACGTCAACAAGTCCAGTCATGGCAATTAGGACGGTCTGAGGGGATTGTTTTCACTCCATTCACTACAAAATACGCCTATGCTTGCCTACTAAGAAAGAGACTACAAGGCCACTTTAAAAATGCTGGCGTTCCTGATATTAGTTTCCACGGTTTCCGTCACACTCACGCTACAATCATGCTATACGCTGGTATAGAGTCCAAAGACTTGCAATACAGATTAGGTCACTCTAATATCTCTATGACTTTAAACACTTATGTCCATGCTACCAAAGAGGGAGCAAAAAAAGCCGTCTCAATCTTTGAATCGGCTATCAGCAATCTATAAATAATAAGGGTGTCCCATTTTGGGGCTACCCTCTTACTATACCTAAAATTGGTTAAGGGTAACTAAAAGGGTAGTAAAAACAAAAAAAGCACTAAGGGAAAACGCCCCAAAGTGCTTAATATCAAGGCTTTACAGCCTATCTTATTCAATAAAATATTACAACATTTTGTTGTAGAATTCAACGACAAGTGCTTCGTTGATTTCTGGGTTGATTTCGTCGCGTTCTGGCAAGCGAGTCAATGAACCTTCCAATTTTTCAGCGTCGAATGATACGAATGCTGGACGTCCAAGAGTAGCTTCTACTGCTTCAAGGATAGCTGGAACTTTCAATGATTTTTCACGAACTGAGATCACTTGACCTGGAGTTACGCGGTATGATGGGATATCAACGCGTTTTCCGTCAACAAGGATGTGACCGTGGTTTACGAATTGACGAGCTTGACGACGAGTAGTCGCAAGACCAAGACGGTAAACAACGTTATCCAAACGACGTTCCAAAAGAAGCATGAAGTTGAAACCTAGGATTCCGCCTTTGATTTTTGTAGCTTGTACGAACAAGTTACGGAATTGTTTTTCACCTACACCGTAAGTGAAACGAAGTTTTTGTTTTTCAGCCAATTGCAAACCGTATTCTGACAATTTAGAACGGTTGTTTGGTCCGTGTTGTCCTGGTACGTAGTTACGACGTGCCAATTCTTTACCTGTACCTGTAAGTGAAAGGCCAAGGCGACGAGCTTGTTTCCAAGATGGTCCTGTATAACGTGACATGTGAATGTCCTCCTGATATAAATAATATTTCGGTGGAAATAGTCACTTAGAAAGCCCTGATTCGTGCAGATGCCCTTCGCCTAAACAGCCAAGGTTACTTATCATAAGACACCTGTTGACGAGCTTCATGCTTTCCTGCTGATATTTCACACAAAATCCATTTTACCATGAATGGCTAGATTTGTAAAGGGGTTTTAAGCTTTATTTTCATCGCCAAAGAGATTGAGAAGGAGGGTAAAGGTGCTTCCGATGCCGTACTGGCTGGTAACTGTGATTTCTCCACCCAATTGATGGGCCAATTCACGCGCAATCGCAAGTCCTAAGCCATGACCACCTGTTTTCATATTACGCGAAGTTTCGACACGATAAAGGCGTTTGAAAATATTCTCCAAATCCTCTGGAGCAATGCCCTGTCCCTCATCGGTCACACTGATTGAAAGCTGATTATTCTCCACCTTAGCCACCACTTCCAGTTTGGTTCCTGGTGCTGAGTATTTAAAAGCGTTATTGACCAGATTCACCAAGATACGAGAAAGTTTGGCATAATCTCCTTCAATCCGGGCAGACTCTGGGATTACCTGCAAATGGACATCTCGCTCCTCCTGCTCAATCAAGAACTGAAATTCACTCATACACTCAATCAAGAGCTGGTCCAGAAAAATGCTGTCTTTGCTGGTCGTTTCCACCTGATTTTTAACCGTATTTAGAGTCAAGAAATTCAACTCCTCAACCAATTTATTGAGTCTTTCCGTCTGGCGCCCAATGGTTGCTAGATAATGGTCCTGTTCTCCTTCCTTGATAACCCCATCCAAAATCCCTTCTACCGTCGCTTGGATTGAAGTGATGGGGGTCTTGATATCATGCGACAACTGGGCAATCATCAAGCCCTTTTCTCGCTCGCTTTCTTCCAAGGAATCAAAGGTGGCCTGCAAATCATGGGACATTTCATTAAAAGCTTGCCCTAATTGCTGAAATTCTACAGGTCCTTGAACCTCCAGATTTGAAGGAAAATCCTTGTCCGCTACCCGCTTGGCATGTTCCTTGAGCTTGCCCAATGAAGTAAAGACCGGCGACAGGAGAAAGAGACTAATCCCAGCACCGACAAGGCTGGCAACGATGGTCATTCCAAGCAGAAAGTAAATCTCGCTTTTCTCAATCAGCATTTTTTGAACAGCCCAAAAAACCACGATAATCGTTAGGAGTGTTGAAATGATATACCCCACTAAAATATAACTTTTTAATTTCATTGACTACCTCGTGCTTTCTCAATTTTGTAGCCCAAGCCCCAGACGGTTTTGATGGTGGGTGTTTCTGCACTGGCATGTTTAGCCAACTCCTGTCGAAGAGCATGAATATGAACATTCAAGGTATTGGTATCATCCACATAGTCTTCTTGCCAGACCTTTTCATAGAGGTCTGTTTTAGAGAAAACGCGCTCTGGATTGCTAGCTAAAAGCCATAGAAGTTCGAAGGATTTTACTGTCAAATCAAGCGCCACATCTCCGACTTGGACCTCATGACTACCGTGATTCATCCGTAAATCCCCGAGACTGACGACTTCTGACTCACCTCCACGATGAAGGCGACGCAAGATATTGTGGACACGCAAAACCAGTTCACGAGGGCTAAAGGGCTTGGCAATAAAGTCATCTGCTCCTAAGCTCAGACCATAAATCTTGTCCTGCTCACTGGTCTTAGCCGTGATAAAGAGAAAAGGCTGATCTGGAGATTGATACTGGACCTCGCTAATCAAATCATAACCATCCATCCGAGGCATCATGATATCTGTAATAATCAAATCAATTGGTTTTCGCTTGAAGATTTCTAAGGCCTCTACCCCATCATGGGCCACCAAAACCTGATACCCTGCCTGAACCAGATAGCGTTGATGAATATCTGTGATTTCTACCTCGTCGTCAACGAGTAAAATTGTCTTTCCCATCTGTCTCTCCTTTGAAAAAAACAGTGCTATACCACAATAGTATAACACTATTTTAATCTCTTTACGAACATTCTAAACGATATCTGGATTTTTCATATCCTAGATAGAAAGTCTGTAGCTAGACTAGTCATTTTCCTCTTTTTTAGCTTTCAAGCCGAGTCCACCTAGCAGGCCGGCCAAGGCTAATCCAAAGAATCCAAGAGTAGCCATTGATGTTTGGGCTTCACCAGTATATGGAAGCATGTCTTTTTGGTCTTTCATTTGAGCAGCCATCATTGGACTTGACACCTTGTTAGTAGATGCCATCTTGCCTTCATCAGGCATTTTACTTGAGGTTACCATAGGCTGGCTAGCATTCATGGTTTTGTCCTGCTCTTTGTTAGGCATCATCTTATCTTGGCTAACAGCTGGCATTTTAGATTTCATATCATTGAGGGACTTATACCCATTCAAGTTCACTGTCAAATCCTTAGTCGCTACGAGATTGCTCAAATCTGCCTTGCCATCTTTAGCACCGTAAACTTTGATGGTAGCTTTATAGCTTTGAGTGCCGTTTTGTTTCAACAAATCAAGAAGCTCTTTATCTGATTTGCCTTGAGTTCCTGCCAAATCTACTTCGTAGAAGTAGAGGCCTTTGCCCAATTTTTCTACTGGTGGAAGGGCTGGATTTTTGGCTGAGCCGTTGTCTGACCATGGGGCCTTGTCAGAAGCTTTCAAAATCAGACGAGTCAACATGCCGTCACCAGCGAAGAATTCATATGGAATAACTTGATTGACACCGGCTGTGAACGGACCTGGGAAGTTAGCCTTATCCAAGTAAGAAGCCGGAACATCTACTGTGTCTTTAGTATTGTCAGCCACGCCTTTTTGCACTTCAGCTGGGGTAGTCAAACCATTCAAATTGACATCCAAATCTTTTGTCGCTACGAGGTTAGTCAAATCAGCCTTGCCATCTTTAGCACCGTAAACTTTGATGGTAGCTTTATAGCTTTGAGTACCATTTTGTTTCAATAAATCAAGAAGCTCTTTATCTGATTTGCCTTGGGTACCTGCCAAGTCTACTTCGTAGAAGTAGAGGCCTTTGCCCAATTTTTCTACTGGTGGAAGGGCTGGATTTTTAGCCGAACCGTTGTCTGACCATGGAGCCTTGTCAGAAGCTTTCAAGATAAGACGAGTTAACATACCGTCACCGGCGAAGAACTCGTAAGGAATAACTTGGTTAACACCAGCTGTGAATGGGCCTGGGAAATTGGCTTTGTCCAAGTAAGAGGCTGGAACATCCACTGTGTCTTTAGTATTGTCAGCTACGCCTTTTTGGACTTCAGCTGGGGTGGTCAAGCCATTCAAGTTGACATTCAAATCTTTAGTCGCTACGAGATTGCTCAAATCAGCCTTGCCGTCTTTGGCACCGTATACCTTGATAGTAGCTTTATAACTTTGAGTGCCGTTTTGTTTCAAGAGGTCAAGCAAATCTTTGTCTGATTTACCTTGAGTTCCTGCCAAATCTACTTCGTAGAAGTAGAGACCTTTGCCCAATTTTTCTACTGGTGGAAGAGCTGGATTTTTAGCTGAACCATTGTCTGACCATGGAGCCTTGTCGGATGCTTTCAAGATAAGGCGAGTCAACATACCGTCACCGGCGAAGAACTCGTAAGGAATAACTTGGTTAACACCAGCTGTGAATGGGCCTGGGAAGTTGGCTTTATCCAAATAAGTGGCTGGAACATCCACTGTGTCTTTAGTGTTGTCGGCCACGCCTTTTTGGACTTCAGCTGGAGTAGTTGCTGGTTGCGCTTCATTTGCTTCACGGTCTTGTCCAGAAACTGTAGGCGCAGGATTTGTCGCAGATTTAACCGCTTCCTCTGTTTCTTTCTTAGATTCTGGTTTTGCTTGCACTTCTTCTTTTGGCGCTACCACTTGGTCTTTATCAGCTACATTCACTTTTTCTGGAGAGCTTGTAGCATCCAAGCTTGCTTTAGGTGTTGAGTCTACCTGTTCTGAAGGAAGAGCTGTATCGACTGCTTCTTTGAGAAGTTCTGCTGGTAAGTCGCTCTTTTCACTCACCGAAGTCGCGTCTGGCACAACTTGAGCAGGGGTTGGATTGACCACATCGGCACGTACAGAACTTGGCTGACCAACTAGGACAAAAAAGCCACTTGCCACAACAACTGAGGCAACACCGACACTAAGACGGCGAATAGACCAACGTGTATATCTTTGATTTGGATTGAATTTCATAGGATTCTCCTTAGAGTTTTTCTTTATTTGATGACTCTAGTATAATCTCCTAAAATTAAAAAGGATTAAGAAAAAGTTAAAATTTTTCTTAAATCCCTCTTATAAAATACTTATATTAATTAAATCCATAAACAGATTTGGTGATTTGATAGACGACATTAGAAAGTTTGCGAGCTGGTAAGACTGAATGTTTGGTCAAACGGCTGAGCATGGTCTTGCGAATGGCCTGAAAGACCTCTGGATTTTCCTGCTGAATATAGGTCCATAGCTCCCGTTTTTTGGCAAGATGCTCTGCTGTGCCTGCTCGGTTGAGTAGGGCACTGGAAATCACCGTCGTGATTTCAATATGATTCAGCAAATATTCTCGCATTTTTGGATGACTCACTTGGGACAAATCAAGCTGATCTACCAAGAGACGATTGACCTTGAGTTGCTGGTCAATGCGCTTAATCATCACTTGCTCATTGACAGACTGGTCCTCACGCCCAATCAAATAACGATAGAAATCGACAGGCAGATAGTACATGGTCTTGACCTGCTGAAGGGGGGTAAAGACGAAGAGATTATCGACATAAAAGGTATGCTCAGGTAGTTGGAACTGGCTCGCTCGCAACAAGTCTGTCCGATAAATCAGCGAGTGCATCATGATATACTGGCCTTTTGAGAAATTTCCGACCTGATCCCAGCCAAAAATCTGCTGGACAGGCAAGACGGACTCGTAACTCATACTCTTCTTACGAGACTGACCTTCCTTTTCATATACAAAATTAGTCACAAAGGCATCAACTTCCTGCCCCTCACTCTCTAGTTCCTGCAAGGTTTCAAGAATTTTCAAGTAGGCACGAGGATCCACCCAGTCATCACTATCCACTACTTTAAAATAGCGTCCAGAAGCCTCCGCCAAGCCACGATTGACCGCACCGCCATGGCCCTTATTTTCCTGATAGATGGCTCTAACGATGTTAGGATACTTGCTGGCTAAACGCTCAGCGATTTCCTGAGTCTGGTCCTGAGATCCGTCATTGATAGTCAAAATCTCAACTTGCTCACCACCAATCACTAGCGATTCCACACAGTAATGAAGATAGGCAGCGGCATTATAGCTGGGGATGGCGATAGACAATAACTTCATAATCTACTCCTTTAGGGGACTAATTTCTTCTTTCTATTCTACCATAAAGTCCAGTTTTTGAAGGACTTTTACTAGAATACAAGAGTTGCTATCTCTATTTGCTATTTTGGACATCAAAAAAGAGGGGATCACCCTCCTTACGAATTTAATTCTGCCAAGTCATCTAGATACTGATTGTTAATGACCGCCAAGATATAGGCATCTGCTTTCAAGAGGTCATTAGGACCAAACTGGACATCCAGTGGTGAATTTTCTTGTTCACGAAATCCTAGGACATTGAGATTATATTTGCCACGTAAATCTAGCTGGCTCAGGCTTTGACCTGCCCAGACACTCGGAATTTTCATCTCTACGATAGACACATTTTTATCCAGCTGAAAGACATCAACATTGTTATGAAAGAGAATGGTCTGCGCTAGAGACTGCCCCATTTCATACTCAGGTGAAATCACCGAGTCAGCACCGATTTTTTCTAGCACCTTCTTAGCTGTCTGGCTTTTGACCTTGGCAATAACCCTTGGTACCCCTAGACTCTTACAATGCATGACTGCAAGCACACTCGACTCTAGATTTTCCCCTGTTGCCACTACAACCGTATCACAGGTATCAATTCCTGCAGTTCTGAGGAGTTCCTCATCTGTAATATCGCCAACAACTCCACACGCCAAAACTGGCTCAAATTGATTGATGCGCTCGGCGTGGTCGTCAATGGCAATGATATTCATATCTTGCTTGGCAAGGGCCATCAGGACACTACTCCCGAAAATCCCCAAACCTAAAATTCCAATCGTACGATCTGACATCGTTCTTCCTTTCTTACCCAATACTAATATCTGCTTTCATATACTGAATCAAATCTTTCTTATCTGGCTGGTAATCCGCTAGACTAACCAGCAAGGTCAAGGGACCGATACGGCCAATAAACATGAGCACCATGACAATACTGAGAGCTAGCTTGCCCAATTCTGGTGTCAGATTTGCCGTTACCCCAACTGTCGCAAGAGCTGAAATGGTCTCAAACATGAGGTAGATAAATCGCGGTGTTCCTTCTGCTGTAATTCCCAACAACACCAAGCCCAACAAGAAGGTCATCAAAAAGATAATGAAGACACTAAAGGATTTTTGGACTGTTCGAGCCTCAATAGTTCTCTGCGCAACATTGGCATGAGGTAAACCCAGCAATTCACTACGCGCAAAGACCAATAAGACAAAGAAAGTCGTAATCTTGAGCCCCCCAGCCGTCCCTCCAGGCGCCCCTCCGAGAAACATCTGTAAGATATAGATAAACAAGGTCACAGGCCGAGCTTGGGTGTAATCAATAGAAGCAAAACCAGCCGTTCTCATGCTGACGGTTTGGAAAAAGCTAACAAGCACTTTCTCTGGAACACTGAGATTGCCAATCGTTCCTGGATTGTGCCACTCCGTAAAGAGTGTGGATACTGTCCCAAACAGCAAGATCCCTGCAGTCAAGAAGAGGACTAGTTTGGTGTGGAAACGCAGACGGCGTTTTTTCTTGTCAAACTGGGTTGCCAAGTCAAACCAGACCATAAAGCCGAGACCACCCGTGATAATCAAGCCAGCAATGACTAGATTGATTAAGGGATCCGTCTGAAAAGCCACTAAACTACTACTGCCGAAATTATCAAAACCAGCATTACAAAAGGCTGAAATGGCTAAAAAGATAGAGGTAAAAATGCCTCGCCCCCAGCCGAACTCAGGAATAAAACGGAAACTAAGAAGAAAAGCTCCCAAACCCTCTACCAGAAAAGTCGTCAAAAAGATAGACCGCATAAAGGCCTTCAGCGACCGAGTCTCCCCGTAACTAAAGCTTTCCTGAATAGTTTCACGACTGCGAAGACTGAGCTTTTGCTTCCCCTGAATATAAAAGACCCCGATAAAAGTCATGAGACCTAAGCCACCAATCTGTATCAAGAGCATACAAATCAACTGCCCCCAGACATTATAGGTAGTAGCTACCGGTTGCGTAGAAAGGCCGGTTACACAGACCATAGACACCGTCGTAAAAAGATGGTCAAAATAAGTGGCCTGCGAACCACTTGCCTGAACAAAAGGCAAACTCAAAAGAAGAGAGCCTATAAAAATAACTCCAGCGAAACTTAAAAAAATCCGACGAGCTGGTGAAAGTCCACCCAAGGCTCTTTCAATTTTTTTCACAAATAATTTGAATAACATACATCCATTGTACCATAAAAAGTAGGAGAGTAGCTATATCTGAAAGGCTATCTCAAGGCAGAGTTCCAAGGCCTTCTCAAAAGCTTCTGAACCCCAGTCACGACTATCGTACTGGTCCAAGTCTGCTAAGGAATCAGCTGTGAACAACAATTCTCCCCAGAGAACCCCACGCAGTTGGGCTACTGCCGCAAGCGCAGAACACTCCATCTCCACAACAGCACAGCCTTCTTCCTTGCGATAAGCCACCTTTTCATCCGTTTCTCGGTAAAAACCATCTGTCGTCCAGGTCATAACTTCTTCATAAGAAATCCCTCTGGCATCCAAAACTTGCTCAATAGCAGCAATAGCCTCTGGCTGAATTTCCATATAACGAGAAGGTGCCACATAGTGATAACTAGCTCCTTCATCTCGCAGAGCGCGCACAGGGACTAAAAAGGCATTTTCTTCTGTATCAGCCAGCACACCACAGGTTCCAGTGGAAATAATCTGCTCCACACCATAGCCAATCAACCAATCCATAAACTGGGCTGCTGGAGCTGAACCGACAGGAGCCTGAGCCAAACAGACCTCCTCGCCTTTGTAGCTCATGACATAGACTGGATAGGTCTTGGTGACAGAAACGAATTCACCGACACAGTCCGCCCCTACTCCCCTCGCATAGCAGTCAATCTCCTCACCTAAAAAAGCATAGACACACTTCTTGGGCAAGTGCAAATCCAGCCCCTCGTGATTAGGCATGATAACCGCATGAGGATTATCATCAAACTCTAAAACAGGAATCGCATGTTTCTGAATCATAACCCACCTCCTCTGATTTTGTACTATTGTATCAAAAGCTGACCGAGTGTCAAGGAGGAAGCTGAGGAACTGAGTAGAAAAAATCTCAGTATTCTTGGAATTCTCGACACTAAGTGATTTTATAAATCATAAGGAATTAGAGTAAACATTACAAACGTAGCCCCTCTGTAATTAATCTTCAGAGGGGACGTTATATATTAGTAGTTGTTGATGATAACTGTTACCTTGAAAGAAAAGTATTTATGTCGCACTCTATCTGGAAGTTGTTATCAAATTTTTAAAAGATTAACTTCCAAGATGATCATTCACTATAAAGAGCTTCTAACTCCCTCTTTAAATATTCAGCTAGATGTTGATGAGCAAAGATGTCAGCATTCTGTTCCGCTGTAGGATTATAGTTTGTATTGGTATTTACATCATACACATAAATATCTCCGCTTTCTGATTGAACCCATTCTATAGCTGCCACATCAATATGAGCATTTTTAAGGAAGGCTTCATAAGCTTCTTTTTGAGATTCTGGTAGAGGTTCTGTAATTTGGAATTTTTCAGAAGTTTCCAGTTGTTCTGGTCTCTTACCGATTTGACAACCATCTGCTGGACAAAGTTGGAAACCATCTGAAGAATCAATTGAAACAGTATAAAGGAACTTCTGATTGATAAACTCTGAACGGCGGATACGACCATCACTTGGTTTAATATAAGCCTGCAACAAGGTAATACCATCTACTGAAGGTTCAAAAGCAGAACTATTAACATAAGCTTCTAGTTCTTCTTCATTTTGGAAAAGTTGCACTCCTAATCCCTTTCCTGCTCTATTATGCTTGGTAATCAAAGGATAGATATTCAATTTTCTTGCTGCTTCAATGATATTTTCTGGGCCCAAAACAGCAACTGTTGCTGGAGTCTCGATACCAGATTCATTTAATTTCAAATATTGTTTCACCTTACTGATTTCTAGATTGATGGCTCCCGTTCCATTAACTACTTTACGTCCATGAGCCTCTAGCCACGTAAGCACCTGCTCCGTAAACTCTGGTGCATAGCGATGCCCTCTCGTATGAGAAGATGCGGACATCCTATTATAAAAAATTCCTTGTGGAGGTGGGCTTTGAAGATCTAATATCCCGCTCGATAGATCCCATAATTCATAAGGTACTTGTATTTTTTCTAACCATTTTACTAAATGCTGTGTCCATTCAATATTTTCATGAATCACATAAACTTTTGCGTTACTCATAACTCCTATCTCCTTTAAGAAAAGTTAACTGACAATTGATGTTGCTTGTCTTCCTCTAAACTATAACCTTCTGTTTTTTCAATGACACTGACTGTTAAGATTTGACCTAAAACATTGATCATTGTACGGCCAGCATTCACAAAGAAATCAACTGCAAAAATCAAGGCTACTCCTTCTACTGGCAATCCAAGCTGGGGTGCTGCTGCCAACAAAACTACGATAGCTCCTGATGGAACAGTCGCTGCAGTTTTCCCAATTAAGGTCAAAAGTAAAACTGTAAATAAGAGACTTGATAATGAAAATTGGATACCGTAAGCATGTGCGATAAAAATAGTGGCTACTGAAAAATAGACAGCTGCTCCTTCTAGATTAAAGGTATATCCTAAAGGGACAACCAAATCAATCGTATTCTCATCATGTCCCTGTTTTTTTAAATCCTTTAATAGGGACGGTAACACAACACTCGAACTACCTGAAACAAATGCTAGAGTCAAGAGGCTCCAATTTTCACGAAAAGCAGTCAAATAGGGAACTTTAAAGATAGAGGCAATCAGAGGGAAAATAACTAAAATGAGAACTCCATAGGCCAAATAAGTTCCGATAACAAATTGACCAAGTCCAACTAACTTATCAATCCCTGTACTAGCGACATCTTTTGCAATAAAGCCAAAGATTCCGACAGGAGATAATTTTACAATAACAGTTATAATTTTATAAATAGCTTCAATCCAGATCTGGAAACCTTCAAGAATTTTTTGGGTTTTATCATTCTTCAAGCTACCAATTCCATAACCAAGAAATATAGCAAAAACAATAATTGGAAGAAGAGAGCCTTCTGAAATTGACTTCACAATATTTGAGGGAATAAAACCAAGTAAAAACTCACTCAATTGGACATTATTAGCTATCCCGTCGATATTAGCTCCAGTTTGACCAATATTCACACCTTGACCAAATCCCAAATAGTAACTAGAGAATACAAATAACAAAGTGATTGTAGTTGTAACAGCGAAAAAGTAGAGTAAGGTCTTCGTTAAAATTTTACCAAACGATTTTTTTCCAATGACACTAGCCACTGCAACTACTATAATTGGGAATATTAGTGGAATAATGACCATGTTCACCAATTTAATAAATGCTTGTCCTAGAAATTGATAAAAACCTGCAAATTGTGGCCAGATTACTGCAAAAATAACACCTAAAATCAAAGCTAGCAATAATTGCAAACCAAGTGAAAGTTTTGACCATAAATTAACTAATTTCATAAAATAACCCCTTTGCTTTTATTTGCTAATTATTCTACTACGAATCTTCTAGCTTGACTAATATATATTTTCTATTATGACCATAAAAAAGATTTATAACAATATCTCAAAGTGTCGTCATATCTATTTCGCTATCCATTATGAATTTTTTATGTTAGAAAAACACCACCATCTAAACTACTCAACTGGATGGAGCAATTCCATAATGATCAAGAAGAGTGACTTCAAGTATCAAATCTACAAAAATAGGCTGAGTAAAAAGTCTTTGAAATCAGAAAAACGCATAATATCAGGTAATGAACAACCTTGATATTATGCGTTTTATTGTTGAAAGATTTACTTCATTTTTCTTGAAATTAAGTTTTTCCCAGCCTCCTCTACTTCTATTTAACAGGTATCTCCTTAATCACGCGCGCAGGATTGCCAGCTAGGACAACATTATCACCAAAAGATTTGGTAATTACTGCCCCTGCTCCTGCAACGACATTATTGCCCAGTATCACTCCAGGAAGGACAATGACACCTCCTCCAGCCCAGAAATTATCTCCGATAGTAATAGGCTTGCCGTATTCCACACCTGAATTACGTTCCTGCGGGTCCAATGGATGGAGGGGAGTCAAGAACTGACAGTTGGGACCAATCATAGCATTGTCCCCGATGCGAATCGGACAAACATCCAGCATGGTCAAGTTCCAATTAGAATAAAAGTTTTCCCCTAGATGGATATTGACCCCATAATCGACCACCAGGCGTGGATTGACATAAAGATTTTGCCCGGTTGACCCAAACCAATCCTTGATGATTTCGACTCCCTTCAAGGGATCTTCTTCCTTGTTAAAGGCAGACTGTTTTTGGCGAGAAGCCTGAGCCAAGGCTCGCAATTCTGGATCCGATGGACGGTAAACCTCTCCTGCTATCATTTTCTGGTATTCACTGGTCACTGTTTTCTTCTCCTTGTTCCCTACTATCATATCAAAATTTCTACGTATCTTACTAGAATAGGGAGCACTTTCTACAATTGATCCTCTGATTGTCATCACATCCTGTCTAAACGAATACGGGTCACGATTCCGTCTGGGTCTGTGATTCCCAACTGGCTCGATGTCAGCCATTTGATTGGTGCATCAACTTCTTGTGCTCGCTGGGCAATCGTTAACAGTTCTTCTTTACTAGCAACCTCAATAACATAATGGGCCAAACCTGGCAAGTCTTGCTTACGCGGAGCCAGATTTTTTCCTCCCCATTCGTTGACTGCCAAATGATGATGATAGTCCCCAGCTGCAATCCAACTAGCGCTAGTCACACTAAATTTATCCTCTAGTCCTAACACCTTTTGATAAAACTGGCTGGACTTTCGACTATCCTTGACGGAAAGATGGATATGGCCCATTCTCGTACCTTCTGCTAGGATAAAGGGCTCTACTCTTTCCCCCAACTCATAGATATCCTGCGCTGCAAGGGCCTCTGTCACCCCGATAATGCGTCCATCTTCTCGAATATCCCATGTAGAAACTGGTTTATCTCGATAGAGCTCGATGCCATTCCCCTCCAAATCTTCCAAGTAAAGGGCCTCACTGTAACCGTGATCTGCACCGCCAACAAGAGGAATCTGTAAATCTGTCAGGTGTTTCAATACATCAGCCAAAGCCTTTCGTGTCGGCAAGAGAATAGCCAGATGGTAAAGGCCATAATGTTCCCTTACTTCTCCACTCTCTTGAGCTTGAATCAGCTGTACCAAGGCTTTTCCACCCAGGCCTAGAACTACCTCTGTCTCAGTTTTAGATAAGATTTCTAAACCAATAACTTGCTGATAAAAGGCTGTTTGACTTGCCAAATCCTTTACATTTAAAACTGCCTCTGCCAAATAAATGTGGCTCTTGTATTCATAGGTCATAAATAGTCCTCTTTTCTGTTGTAATATTTTTTGTTACAACTATTATATCATTCCCATCAAGAAAGTCAAGTCAGACAACTTATAGATCATGATTCTGTAATCTTGTCTATATGGGATTAGAACGAGAAAATCTACAGAGAATTGACAATAAAACCACCGAAAATTTTTAACCAATGCTATGATAACTCTCATCTCAATCCCAAAAAGAAAAGGAGCGGATATGATATCCTACTCCTTATTCTTATCAGAAAATCTAATTAGAATTAGTCTTCTTTTTTCTTGCGAGCAACAAGTCCAAATCCACTCAAGACACCTAAAAGTCCAAGTGCTGCTAAGCTAGAGTCGGCTTCTGTACCTGTGTTAGGCAATTCTTTTTGAACTTCAACATTTTTAGGTGTTGCTGGTTGAGAAGCTGGTTGGTTTGGAGTTGATGGTTCAACATGCTTAGGTATGACTGTTACTGGGACTTCTACCTCTACGATTTCTCCTGATGGTAGTTTCACTTTTACTTTAACACTTGGTTTTTGTCCTGCCGTATCAGTTGCTGGAATTTCTCCAACTTCTACGATTTCAGCACCTTTTGGTAACTCAATATGTTTCTTAACATCATCTTTGCCAATTGGAGTTCCAACCTCTACTACGATTGGGGTAGTTTTAACTGTTTCTCTTGGAGCTGGAGTCGCCTTTGGTGTGACTGTTACTGGGACTTCTACTACAATAACTTTGCCACTTGGTAATTCAACCGTTACCTTAACTGGATCTTTCTTACCTGGTGTTGTCAAGTCTGGAATGTTTTCAACATTTGTGACCTTGCCACCTTCTGGAATCTTAATTCCTTTAGTGTAATCCTCTGGTGTTAATGGAGTTTTCGTAACTGGAGTTTCAATTTCCTTAACTGGAGTTACATTAACTGGGACTTCTACTGTAATCACTTTTCCATTTGGTAATTCAACCGTTACCTTAACTGGATCCTTCTTACCTGGTGTTGTCAAGTCTGGAATGTTTTCAACATTTGTGACCTTGCCACCTTCTGGAATCTTAATTCCTTTAGTGTAATCCTCTGGTGTTAATGGAGTTTTCGTAACTGGAGTTTCAATCTCTTTAACAGGCGTTACATTAACTGGGACTTCTACTGTAATCACTTTGCCACTTGGTAATTCAACCGTTACCTTAACTGGATCCTTCTTACCTGGAGTTGTCAAGTCTGGAATGTTTTCAACATTTGTGACCTTGCCACCTTCTGGAATCTTGATGCCTTTTGTGTAATCCTCTGGTGTTAATGGGGTCTTAGTTACTGGAGTTTCAATTTCCTTAACAGGTGTTACATTAACCGGAACTTCTACTGTAATCACTTTTCCATTTGGTAATTCAATCGTTACCTTAACTGGATCTTTCTTACCTGGTGTTGTCAAGTCTGGAATGTTTTCAACATTTGTGACCTTGCCACCTTCTGGAATCTTAATTCCTTTAGTGTAATCCTCTGGCGTTAATGGGGTAGAGGTGACTGGTGTCTCAATCTCTTTAACAGGTGTTACATTAACTGGAACTTCTACTGTAATCACTTTTCCATTTGGTAATTCCACAGTTACTTTGACTGGATCCTTCTTACCTGGTGTTGTCAAGTCTGGAATGTTTTCAACATTTGTGACTTTGCCACCTTCTGGAATCTTAATTCCTTTAGTGTAATCCTCTGGTGTTAATGGGGTAGAGGTGACTGGTGTCTCAATCTCTTTAACAGGTGTTACAGTTACTGGAACCTCTACTGTGACTACTTTACCATTTGGTAATTCAACTGTGACTTTAACTGGATCTTTCTTACCTGGTGTTGTCAAGTCTGGAATGTTTTCAACATTTGTGACCTTGCCACCTTCTGGAATCTTAATTCCTTTAGTGTAATCCTCTGGCGTTAATGGGGTAGAGGTGACTGGTGTCTCAATCTCTTTAACAGGTGTTACAGTTACTGGAACTTCTACTGTAATCACTTTTCCATTTGGTAATTCAACCGTTACCTTAACTGGATCTTTCTTACCTGGTGTTGTCAAGTCTGGAATGTTTTCAACATTTGTGACCTTGCCACCTTCTGGAATCTTGATGCCTTTTGTGTAATCCTCTGGTGTTAATGGGGTAGGTGTGACTGGTGTCTCTATTGAGACTGGAACAACTTCTACTACGTTAACAGGTACAGGTACCTCTTTAGTCGCAACTACTTTACCATCTTTCACATACTCTACCACTACTGTCGCTGGGATTTGTACACCAACTGTTGCTGTAGGTGGTACTGTTCCTGTTTTAACTTCTGTAACTGTTACAGTAACTCCTGATGGAAGCCCCTTCACGTTATTAGCTGCTTTTTCAGCCTGTTCTTTAATAGCTTTTTCTAGTTCTTGCTTATCACTATCTTTAAGAACTGTTACACCTTCTGGGGTTACTTTTGGTAATACTGTCACTGGGACTTTTACTGTCTCTTCACCATTTGCATACTTAACTTTAGTTGGTACTGTTACATCGGTTGCTCCAACTTTATCCTTTGTATCTGGTAAATCAGCTTCTGTTGGATCTTGTACTGTTCCACCTTGTCCTGGTGTTACTGCATCTTTTACTTTAGCTATTTCAGGTTTGTCGCCTTCAACAACGTATACTTGATCAGCATTTGAACCAACGACATTTACAGTAATTTCTGCATCTTTTGTATACTTAACGCCATCTACTGTATAGGTTACTGGGACTTTTACAGTTCCTTTGTTTGTTCCTGCTTCCGATGTAATGGTTGCAAGCACTTCTTCTGTAATCGCTCCAACTTCTACATCTTTGGCACCATCTGGTAATTTAGCTTTGAAATCTGCTGAGTTTGCTACTTCTTCCGCTTTAGCTTTAGCTACTTCTTTAACTTTATCTGTAGTTTCACCTTTTGGTACTGTTACTTCACCTTTAGCAACTGGCAATACTGTCACTGGAACTTTCACTTGTTCTGGATCTTTAATTCCGTCGTAAGTTACAGGGACCGTTACTTCTTTCTTACCTGTTGTTTTTGTTAGATCTTCTGGAATTACAGGATTACCTTTAGTTCCATTAGCTCCTGGTGTTACTGCATCTTGAACAGTTTTAGCTTCTACTGTATCACCTTCAAAGACTACCAATGATTTTGATGTTGAACCAACTACTGTTACAGGAACTTCTACTTCTTTAGTACCAATAACGTTTCCTTTTTCATCAGTATATTCAATAACAACTGTTGCAGGTTTTGGTTTACCTGTTTCAGTCACTTCAGCTGTTGTTGGTGTAGTTCCTGATTTAACTTCTTTAACTTTTACTGTCACACCTTCAGGAAGTTTATCTTTTGGTAATGCTGCAACTACTTCTTCAGCTTTAGCTTTAACTGCATCTTCTAAATTTTCGCTACCTTTAAGAACTGTTAAACCTTCTGGTTTCACTAATGGTAATACTTTCACAACTGCAGGTACTTCTACAAGTTTGTCTTCACCATTCTTAGCAACTACTGTTACCTTCTTGTCTCCAGGTGTTGTTGTATCAACTGGTTCTTTATACTCAAAGGTTGTTCCTTCTGGGTATTGCTCAGGGTTAATACTTTCACTTGCATCTGGTTGTGGTTTGGCAGGGTCTTCAAATACATATTGTGTCTCAGG
Organism: Streptococcus mitis; assembly: GCF_002096815.1. Classification (GTDB taxonomy): domain Bacteria; phylum Bacillota; class Bacilli; order Lactobacillales; family Streptococcaceae; genus Streptococcus; species Streptococcus mitis_AD. The sequence goes on along the minus strand of NZ_NCVJ01000018.1, from coordinate 75,245 downwards.
GCTTACTACCACTACTTTAGCTGGTACTTCTACTAAAGTATCTCCATCCAATTTCGCTACAACGACTACATCTTTTTCACCCGCTGTTGTTGTATCAACCGGTTCTTTATACTCAAAGGTTGTTCCCTCTGGATATTCTTCTGGAGTGATACTTGATTTAGCATCTGGTTGTGGTTTGGATTTATCAGCTACAACAAATTGTGGAGTGCTATCAACTACACGAACAGTTGCAGGTACTTCTACAAGTACTTTATCCCCCTGTTTAACCACTACAGTTACTTTCTTATCTCCAGGTGTTGTTGTATCAACTTCTTCTTTGTACTCATATGTAGCATCATCTGGATAGTCTGCTGGGTCAATATTATCTTCTGGAGACGGTTGTTTCTTGTCTGCACTTACTGGAACAATTTGAGGATAGCCTGCAACAACTTTAATCGGTACATTAACAGTTTCTTCACGTTTATTATCCCCTGAACCGTATGTCACTGTCACAGGAGCTGTTAATGTGTCATCCCCAACTTTATCAGTTGTATCAGGAAGTTTAGTTTCATCTACTGTTTTCTTATTTCCTTTAGTAGTAACAGCATCTTTTAATTTTTCTAAAGATGGTTTATCTCCTTCTACTACATAAACAGGTTTTGCAGTTGAAACTTGTGGTTTCACTTTAATTGTAAACTCTTGATCTATTTCTTTCTTAGTATCAAACGTTGGATCCTGATCAAATGGATTATCTACAACATCATATCCCATAGATTTCAAAACATCAACACGTGCTTGAACTTTTTCTTCTGGAATTTTATCTCCTGATTTACCAGCAAGATCATCAATATTATATTTCGTATCTAATGGTGTTTCAACACCTTTATCATCTACAGAAACGAATTTAACTTTTGCTTTTTGATCATCTTTGTCATAGGTAATCTTGATATTTGCTTTTGGATCCGTAATTTTTGGTAGTTTATAACCTTGTTCTGGATTTGCAGGATTAACTGGTTCTAATGGTGTTCCATTTCCATCTTTTGGAGTATATCCATCTTTATGAGGAATAATTTGTGTAACTTCACCAGTCTTGGTTGGATCATTTGGATCGTTAGGGAATGGAATCGGATCTCCATCCTTACCAGTGGTTGGATCAACAGGAATCCAGCTTCCAATCTTCGTATAAGTAACTTTATCCGTTTCATCAGGGATTACTTTTGTATCTTTTGCAGGGGTTGCAGCTTCTTTAGCTGGAATTTCTTTTTTATCAGCAATATATCCTGGTAGAACATCTACTCCAACTTTATCCCATGTTTTATTTGGACTTTCCCAATCTGTATAGCTTACTTCTTTTGTGACAAGATTAACGGTTGCTTTTCTTGTGAATGGCACCGTTTGAACAGTATCATCCTTAGCTTTTTCTTCAGCTGCTGTATCTGAATCTTTCTTCACATAAGAAATCACACGTTTAGCGGTCGTATTCAAGTCAGATTCAGCCAAGCCTTCAGGCCATTTAAGTTCTGGGGTATCCCCATTTGGGTCTACTGGGCTGTCTTTTTCATGTGGTGTTGATGAAGGTACTTCAATAATTCTAGGTTTAACCACAATTTTAAATGTTTGAGAAGGTGCTGATGAACCATCTGTTGGGTTAATATCTTCCTTGTCATCAAATGTTGGGTGATGATTATCCTGAGTATGATAGTCATCATTTTCTACTTCATAACCTTGGTTCTTAAGTTCTTTGATTTTGTTGTCAATATCTGTATTTGCTGGTAATTCTGAACCAGATTTACCTGTTAAATCAAAGCTAGAAACCACTTCATTTGCGGCTCCATCGACTTTCTTCTCAATCACTACTTTAGCTGTTTGAGTAGAAGGTGTATACGTAATTGGTGATTCCCCAAATTTATCCGTTGGTGTAAATCCATCTGGAACTTTATAGCCTTGAGTTGGATCATTTGGATTTTTCGGTGTTAATTCTTGTCCATTATATACTGGAGTATAACCTGGAACATATGGAATCGTTACAGTACTAAAGTCACCTGGAACTGTTGGATCATTTGGGTTATTTGGATAAGAAATCTTATCTGGTGCTCCTTGTGGTTTCTTACCTGCTGGATAGTTTGGTACAAATGAGCCAATTTCTTTATAAAGAACTTTCTTCACTTCAGAAGTTGCTGTTCCATTTTGTGCTGGCTTAGGAGCATCTTTTTCTGGAACAAGTTTATCCGCATTATCCACTAATAAATAATTATTAATAACTGGAGATTCAACTGAGTTATACTTACCATTAGTACCATCTGCTTTAGCATCAGTTAGTTTATCCGCTTCATTGTAAACTTCCCAATCAGAGTAAGTTACTTCTTTTGTCTCAGGATTAACTGTTGCTGTACGTTTGTAAGTTACTTTTTGCACCTTTTCAGCATATAAAGGAGTAGCATTATCTTTGTTTGCATCTTCTTCTTTTAGATACTTAATTGTACGTGTAACTTCTTTAACTAAGTCCTCACGAGTAACTCCTGCTGGATATTTACCTAGATTTTCATCTCCTTCTTTTACAGGTGTATCTGCTGTTTTTGGAGATACTGGAGCTGTTGTGCTTGGATTTGTTGGATCAGTTGTTACTGTTGGATCTACTTTAATTAAGTCTAAGACATGAACAGTGACATTTGTTTCTGTTGATTTCTTACCTTCACTATCAGTTGATTGAACTTTTACAGTGTAGTCTCCAACTTTAGTTGTATCTAGGTTACCTGCATCACTTACTGCGATTGTTGGTTTAGTAGAATCAACACCATCACGATCATCTTCTAAGTCAGTTGCAGATGGTTTAGCTTTTTCTAGAACTTTATCATTATTCCATTTATCAGCTTCTTTAGTTTTATAAACGTATAAGTCTTTTTTCTCAACTGCTACTGTTGGAGCTTCGTTTAGAACATTAGCGTAAGCTGGATCTGATTCGTTACCTGCTTTGTCAAGCACAGTAACTTTGATACGTTTGTCCGGATTTGTTGTCTCATTCGCTTCCGTTAAATCTGTACCTGCTGGAACTGGAACAACTAATTTACCATCACGTACTTCAACTTTTGTTGCACCATTATACCAACCATCTGCTTTCTTCGTTAAAGTAATTGGTGTTTTAGTATTTGGTAAAGTAACTTTCAATGAAGTTAATCCACCAATTGCACGTTCAATATTTTTTACTTCTGTATCAGCATTTCTATTTGTTCCATTATTTTGATCATTGTCAGCGATATCTTGTTTTTCTCTAGGTACATCTGTTAAATTAGGATCTTTTTCTGTTGGTACAGAAATTAATAATTCTGTAGGTTGATTTTTATCAGTTTTTTCGCCATTAATACTATCTGTATGGACTGGTTCTACTGTAGGAGCAACAGGTTTAACAGTATCAATATAAATTGTTTTATTGTAATAATAATCAGGATTATCTGTATTTCCTAGTGCATTAAATGTATTTCTATATGGACTATTTGCATTTACAACACCTGTATTTTCTAATACTCTATTTCCTTGTAAATCTGTAAATCCTTCTTTAATTTCTGCAGTTACCTTAAAAGTAGCTGTCCCTTTGAAATTTTTTGCCGTTGTGAAATCAATACCGAATGTTCTTGTCCCATTCTTTGCTGGATCTGAATCCCCTGCATTGAATTTCAATCTAAGCGTTCTTGTAGCTTCATCATACGATACGACTTGGAAAGGACCAGGCCAATTCCATTCATTTGCTTTTTTTAGAGAATCTTTTAATTCGACACCTTCAGGAATTTTAATTGTGTATTCATAAGCACCGTACGTTGGTAACCCACCAACGTTTTTCACAGTAACTCTTAATTGACCGGATTCTTTGTCTTTATAGAGAGTGTCTTCTCCATAAGAGGATGTAGCATTATTACGAACAACATCTGTTGTCATTTCTAATGCAGCACCAACAGCTAAGTTGACCCCACCTACAAAATATCCATCTTCAATTTCTGTTTTACCATTTACTGGATAGGTCTTTTTAAATGCTGGTCCATCCTCTAGTGCCTTAATTGTTATTTTAATTTTTTTAGTCGTATTTGGAGTATTAATAATCGTTCTCCAGAATCCGAAACCATTACCATTCCCTCCATCACCATACGGAGTTGAAACGTGTGTTGTTTCACTATTATTATTCGCATCTTTCAGTGTTGTTAAAACTTCACCTGTGTCTGCATCTGTAACGGTAATTTCTACTTTTTCACCAGTACCAGCAGTACCCATATTCCCATATGCACCACCCGTTAATGCACTAAGATATAATCTAGAATTCGGATTGACATTAAATTCTTTCGAAATTTGTGTACCTTTTTTATTTAACTGAATATAATAGCCTTTACCGACAGCAGAATGTTCTGCATTATTTAAAGGAATACCAGGTACACTTGAGTAGTTGACACCATTTGCATAGTTTTGATTAGCTTTATTAGGCGCTAAAGGATTGTCTGGAGTAGGAGTATCGTTATACTGTCTATCAATACTTCCATTATTATCGTAAACTTTAGATGGTTTTGGTTCAAATCCAGCAGGTCTATCAGCCGCAACTTCTGTTGGAGCTTCAGGTTTGATAGCTGTTACATAATTATTTGTCCCTTCTATCTTCCAACCATCAATTTCATTTTCTATTCGTTTTTCTTTCCAATTGTAAGTAATTTTCCCTAACTTCACTGGGGCTGGATTTGGACTACTAGCATTATTTCTTGAATATTGATTTTCAACAGTTGCGGATTTTGTTTCAACATCTGGGGTATTGAAATCAATATCCCCAAATTGATTTTTCAAACTTGAAATAACGTTATCTACTGGGTTAGCTCCTACCCCCCTCTTATTATTACTTGTAGGACCTTCCGCTGCTTGTTCCCCTACACCAGTAGGAGTCGCTCTAAACCCACTTTCCCCTTTACCAGGAATTGCTTTTCCGTTTCGTGGATCTTGGTTTTTATTTGTTTTTTCTACTTTAGCTTCTGTTTCTGATTTATCTTCTACAGCAGGAGACACTTTTGGCATGCTCTCAATTACAAAAGCCTTTTCTCCTAATCTTGCAACAGTTTTATCTACCTCTGCCTGAGTTGCTTTATCATTTGCTGATAAAGCTTGAGCTTCTAATAGTGCTGCCTTTGCATCCTCAATAGTTTTTGATGTTTTATTACTAATTTCAACTTTATCGATAGCTGATTGAATACGTGAAATCGCTTCTGATAACTTACTAAAGTCTACCTTTGCAATATTTTCTGGTGCTACCCTATCTTCATTAACTAAAGCTTCAGCTGAAGTTACTACTGGTTTAGAAACTGGATCTTTAGAAGGAATTTCTTTTCCCTTAGCATCAGAGCTCGCAACATTCTCTTCATGATTTAGGTTTTCTTGAGATGGCGATGACTGTTGATTAGACAAATTTGAGCTCGTTCTTGCATCGTTTCCTTGAATAGTATCAGCTTTTGCAGTGGCTCCACCTCCAAACATCATAAGCGCTGCAATCGCTACTGATGCTGCACCGAAACTATACTTTCGGATTGAAAATCGTTGAACTTTTTGTCCATGATATTTTTTTATTCGTGAGTACATTACTACTCCTTTTCTTATATTTTTATTTACACCAAGAAAAGTCAGTAAAATCCTTAAATAGATACTAAGAAAATCCCTGACTTCACCTATTGTATAATATATATAATAACTCTATCTATTCACTATGTCAAGCAATTCGATATTTTAATCGATGTTGATATATAAAAAAGCAAAGATAATTAATAGCTTCAGAAATATGATTAATAACTTTCAAAAAAGCTTAAAAATTACCTCATATTTACATAGAAAAAGGAGCGGATATGATATCCTACTCCTTATTCTTATCAGAAAATCTAATTAAATTTAGTCTTCTTTTTTCTTACGAGCAACAAGCCCAAATCCGCTCAAGACACCTAAAAGTCCAAGCGCTGCTAGACTAGCATGATCTTCTGTACCAGTGTTTGGAAGCGCAGCTTGTCCTTTAGCTTCTGATGGAGCTTCACCATTTACTGGTGCTGATGGCATCATTGGTGCTCCTGGTTTTTCACCTGGTGTTGCAGGTTTCTCAGGTTTTTCCGGTGCCATCGGATCTGTTGGTTTTTCAGAACCTCTAGGTTTGAACACATGTAGTACATTTCCAGTACCTGTATTGATTGTTTCCACTAATTCATATCCAGGTACTTCTCCAGCTGGGTTATCTCCTTCAGCTAATGGTTTCAATGGTTTACCATTGACATCTACCCAGACTGTAGTTTTACCTTCTTTTGTTACTGGTTTGAAGATGTGAGTTACTTTACCTGTTTCTGGGTTTGTAACTGTTCCTACTAGTTCATAGTTAGGAATTGATCCTGCTGGATATGTTCCTGGTGTTACAGGTTTGATTGGGTTTCCTTTTTCGTCTACCCACTCAGTTGTTTTACCTTCTTCGATAGATTTCTTAACTTTTTCAGCTTCTTTCTTAGCATCTTCCTTTGCTTTTTCTTTTTGCTCTGGTGTTAAGTTTGGATCTTTATCGATGTTTTTGATCTTCTCTTCAAGTTCTTTTTCTACAGCTTTTTTAGCTTTTTCTTTGTCTTCTGGTGAAGGTGTAGTTGGCTTATCTTTATCATCTTCTGACGGAGTTGATGGTTTGTCTGGAGTTGGAGTGTCTTTCTCAACTTCTTTCTTACCATTTTCTTTAGCTTTCTCTACTTCTTCTTTAGAAGGTGCTTTGTCGATCGCTTTCTTAGCTTCTTCAGCGTCTTTCTTAGCTTCTTCTTTAGCTTTTTCTTTTTGCTCTGGAGTTAAGTCTTTGTTTTCATCAATTTTCTTAACTTTTTCTTCTAGAGCTTTATCAATCGCTTCTTTCGCTTTTGGCTTGTCTTCTGGAGTAACAGGAGATTTTTCTACATCCTCTTTACCTTTTGTAGTAGATTTTTCTACATCTTCAGGAGTTTTCGCTTCTTTCAATGCCTTCTTAGCTTCTTCTGCTGTTTTCTTAGCTTCTTCAAGAGCTTTTTCTTTCTCTTCGTTTGTTAACTCAGGGTTCTCTTTGATCTTGCTTTCTTTTTCAGATAAAGCTTTATCGATTGCTTTAGAAGCTTCTTCTTTGACATCTTTATAAACGTAAGTTACTTCTGTAGTTCCTTCGGTTACTTTACCAGATTCTTCACCCTTAGTTGAAGTTGGTACAAGTACGTATACTTTACCATCTTTTGTAGTGATTGTAGCTGGTTTGTTATCAGTTGTATCATAAGCTGAGCTTACAGATCCGTCAGTCGTATCTTTAACGTCTTCCGCGATTGTGTTACCTGCTTCATCAGTGTAGTGAACGACTACGTTTCCTTTCACTTCTTTGTATACATATGTTACTTCTGTAGTCTTACCTGCTTCAACAGCACCAGTTTCGTTACCTTTAGTTGATGCTGGTACTAATTCGTATACTTTACCTTCTGGAGTCGTGATACGAGTTGGTTTCATATCGTTATCAGAAGTATCGTATTTAGCTCCTGGTTTTCCGTCTTTTGTATCAACAGCGTCTGCTTGAAGAGTGTTTCCAGCTTCGTCTACGTAATGAACAAGAACGTTTCCTGCTTTTTCGTATACATAAGTGATTTCTGTAGTACCTTCTACAACAGCTCCGTTTTCTGGCTTAGAACCGTCTTTCAATTCTTTAGCTGTTAAGTAGTAAACAGTGCCATCTTTTTCAAGTTTAGCTGGCTTGTTGTCAGTTGTGTCATATTTCTCACTTAGTGATCCATTTTCTACATCTTTCGTATCTTCAGCAAGTGTGTTTCCTTCTGTATCAACGTAGTGAACGACGACATTACCAGTGATTTCTTTGTAGACGTAAGTTACTTCTGTAGTTTCTCCAGCTTTAACTTTACCAGTTTCATCACCTTTAGTTGATTGAGGGATTAATTCGTATACTTTTCCTTCTGGAGTAGTGATACGGTTTGGTTTCATTCCGTTATCAGCAGTGTTGTAGTCAGCGTTTGGTTTGCCGTCTTTTGTATCAACAGCGTCCACTTGAATAGTGTTACCTTTTTCATCAGTGTAATGAACGACTACTTGTCCAGCTTTTTCGTAAACGTATGTTACTTCAGTTTTACCTTCTACTACGTCTCCGTTTTCTGGTTTAGAGTCATCTTTAAGAGCTTTTTCTGTTAAGTAGTAAACAGTTCCGTCTTTTTCGATTTTCTCTGGTTTGTTGTCAGTTGTATCGTATTTAGCGTTTAAAGAAGCACCTTTCGTATCTTCTTTATCTTCAGCAATGACGTTACCTTCTGTATCAACGTAGTGAACGACTACATCACCAGTTACTTCTTTATAAACGTAGGTTACTTCTGTAGTTCCTTCAGTAACCTTACCAGTTTCAGCACCTTGAGTTGCTGTTGGTACTAATTGGTAAACTTTGCCTTCTGGAGTCGTAATACGTTCTGGTTTCATTCCGTTATCAGAAGTATCATATGGTGTGCTAATTGATCCATCTGTTGTATCTTTAGCATCTTCAGCAATTTTATTTCCTGCCTCATCTGTATAGTGAACTACTACATTACCTTTAACTTCTTTATAAACGTATGTTACTTCTTTAGTTTGACCTGATTCTACCGTACCTGTTTCATCACCTTTAGTTGATGCTGGTACTAGTTCGTATACTTTACCTTCTGCAGTTGTGATACGAGTTGGCTTCATTCCGTTGTCTGCAGTATTGTACTCAGAACCTGGTTTTCCATTGTCAGTGTCTTTAGCACCTGAAGCAATATCTTTACCATCTGCAGTTCCTGTTAATGGAGTTCCATCTTCTGTTTGGTAATTAACGATTACTGATCCAGCTTTTTCATAAACGTAAGTTACATCAGTTTTACCTTCTACTACGTTTCCTGTTTCTGGTTTAGAACCATCCTTAAGTCCAGCTTTAGTAATGTAGTATACAGTTCCGTCTTCTGCAGTGATTTTTTCTGGTTTGTTATCAACAGCAGTGTCATATTTTTCGCTTAGAGATGCACCTTTAAGGTCATCTTTGTCAGCTGCGATTGTGTTACCTTCTGTGTCAACATAGTGAACTACTACGTCACCAGTAACTTCTTTATAAACATAAGTTACTTCTTTAGTTTCTCCAGCTACTACTGTACCTGTTTCATCACCTTTAGTTGCTGTTGGTACTAGTTCATATACTTTTCCTTCTGCAGTTGTGATACGGTTTGGTTTCATTCCGTTATCAGAAGTGTCATATGCTGATCCTGGTCTTCCATCTACAGTGTCTTTTGCACCTGAAGCTACGTTAGCACCAGCCGCGTCTACACCTACTATTGGAGTTCCGTCTTCTGTTTGATAGTTAACGACTACTTGTCCAGCTTTTTCATAAACATAAGTTACTGTAGTTGTTCCTTCTACTACGTCTCCAGTGGCTGGTTTAGAATCATCTTTCAATTCTTTAGCTGTTAGGTAGTATTTAACACCGTCTTTGGTGATTTCAGCTTTTTTGTGGTCTGCTGTGTCGTATTTAACGTTTAGAGAAGCATCTGTTTCGTCTTTTTCGTCTTCTGCGATTACGTTACCTTCAGTATCTTCATACTTAACGACAACATTACCTTTTACTTCTTTATAAACGTAGGTTACTTCTTTCGTTTCACCTGCAACAACTTTACCAGTTTCTTCACCTTTAGTTGCTGTTGGTACTAATTCGTATACTTTACCTTCTGCAGTTGTAATATGGTTTGGTTTCATTCCGTTGTCTGCAGTGTTGTAGTCAGTTCCTGCTTTAGCGTCTGTAGTGTCTTTAGCACCTGAAGCTACATTTGCACCATCTGCAGTACCTGTTAATGGAGTTCCGTCTTCTGTTTGGTAGTTAACGATTACTGATCCAGCTTTTTCGTAAACGTAAGTTACTGTAGTTGTTCCTTCTACTACGTCTCCAGTAGCTGGTTTAGAACCATCTTTCAGTTCTTTAGCTGTTAAGTAATATTTAACACCATCTTTCTCGATAGATTCTTTTTTGTGGTCAGCTGTATCGTATTTAACATTTAGAGAAGCATCTGTTTCATCTTTTTCGTCATCAGCAAGTGTGTTACCTTCAGTATCTTCATACTTAACGACAACATTACCTTTAACTTCTTTGTAAACGTAGGTTACTTCTTTAGTTGTTCCTGATTCAACCTCACCTGTTTCTTCACCTTCAGTTAAGTCTGGAACTAATTCGTATACTTTGCCTTCTGCAGTTTTAATACGAGTTGGTTTCATTCCATTGTCTGCAGTGTTATAAGCTGTACCTGGTTTACCATTATCAATGTCTTTTGCACCTGATTCTACAGTTTTACCAGCTCCATCTTCGTCTACTACTGTTCCTGCAAGTGGAGTTCCATCTTCTGTTTTGTAGTTAACGATTACTGATCCAGCTTTTTCATAGATGTAAGTTACTTTTGTAACACCTTCTACTACTGTTCCTGTTTCAGCTGGTGATGTAGTTTCTGTACCATTTACAGATGTCATTGTGTTTGCTTCGTTTAGGTAGTAAACATTTCCTTGTGCATCTGTAAGTTTTTGAGGTTTTTCAGTTTCATTTTCTTTAGTGTTGTAAGGTACGTTTTTAGAAGCTGTAGTACTACTTACAATTACATCATTTCCATCAGCATCAACATAGTATTTCTCAGTTACTACTTCAGCTACTGTTTCAGGAGTATCAGTGTAAGGAGCTTTTAATTCTGTTCCGTCTTCTGTTTGGTAGTTAACGACTACAGAACCTTTTTTCTCGATTTCACGAGTTTTTTCTTCTGCATAAGTGTAAGTGATTGTTGTAGTACCACTTGCTAAACGGTATGCACGAAGAGGAGTGATTTCGTCACGGTAAGAATACTCTTCAACTTCCGGCGAAGGATCAGAAAATTTAAGAAGAAAATCACTACTATCTTCTAAAGTACTTGTTTCTTGATCAGTAACGCTTGCTATATCAGCTGTTATATCACTTGTAGGTCTTCCTTTATCATCAACTTGATCTCCCTTATCAGCACTAATCTCCAGAGGACCACCAGTTTTTGCCGCCATTCCTAAAGTAATATATCGTTTGAAATTAAGGAGGTTATCTTCAAATCCTTTTTCTTGAAGATATGCAAGATAGTTTTTTACAAGAGTTTTGTTTGCTTCTCCTGTTAAAGTATCTGGAGCCGCTTTAAAGTTTTGTACCATTGCATATGTTCTATTTAAAGTAGCACCAGTTCCATCTTTATTATCTGCTACATTATCACTAGATGTCAATTGTATCTGTGCTGTTAAAGAGAGACTCTCAGTTTTAGCTGTTACATAGGTATTTTTCTCAAGAACGAAAACATAGTCTCCTTCTTTAATTCCACCATCCGCAGTTACATTAGCTGAAGTGAAGTTTTTCGCAGCTGCTTCTCCAGCTGTGAAAGCTTCTTTCAGTTTATCATCAGAAGTGATTGCACCTGAATCGGCTTGTACATATTTACCATATGTTCCTTTTCCTGTTTGTTCAACGATCCAAGCTTTTCCACCAGGTTTTACAGTATCATAAGTGATTTTACCTTCGGCATTGCTTAATCCTTCTGGAGTCAATTTCGCAGTGACATCACCTAGAGTTGTATCAGAGTATACTCCTCCACCATCTCCAGTCGTTTCAACTTTAGGTTCTCCGATTAGGTGGTAAGTTTTTCCGTCTTTTTCGATCGTTTCTTTCTTACCATTTTCTTTAGCGTCGTTTAGGTCGCTATCCTCTGCATCTCCACCTGTAGTTCCTTTGAAAACTTCTCCTGATTTACCGTATACATCGTATGGTGTTTCGATATTTTTATTAGCACCAGAGTCTTGGTTTTTGTTTTCTTCTAATACAGTGTTACCTTCGGCAGTTACGTATTTGTAATCTACTTTTCCTGTTTTAGTGATTGTATTTGTTCCCTCTGCAGTTGGATCAGTTGAAAATTGCCTACCTTCATCTGGGTTCTGAATATTAGCTGTATCTACAATTACTGACCCCTTATCATTTGAGATCGTTGTTGTGTTGTCGCTGTTTTCTTTCATCGCCGCTTCTACAGTCTGCGTTCCAGCCGCCATTGCAAGGGCTGCACCGACAATGAGACCGACTGTACCGATCTTGACTGAGTCTGAACGACCGTCTTTAAACTTACGGATGGAAAATTTTTCCTTTTTATTTATAAACATCCTTAGCATCCTTTATCTTTATTTTTTTGTATGATTTTCAAATATTATTATATTATTATAGACATAACAATTGATAAACCTGAAAACCCGACACTTCTATTTTAACACTTTAAAACCCCCTATACAAATAATCTCAATACTTTTTGATCATTCAAACTATAGTTTTTCGCTATATTTATATATAAAAAATCCATACAGATGTATGGATTTACATATTTAAAAATATACATTTATACTACCAGCCAAGTGAAACTATTTCAAACTGACAACCTAATCGTCGCAATTCTTTTTGACGGTCCTCATAGTAGGGGAGAGAAATACCTGTGATGGTCACATGGGGCAGGTCTTTAAGGTGCAGGCTGACGGATGAGGTAAAATGATAGACATGAACGAACTCGTATTCTTGAAAGAGTTGGGCTAGAACATCTTCAAAGATCAACTCCGTCTCCAAGTAGGTCACATCAGGGATAGTGAAGGTTTCCTTGGGATGGGGTAGATAGAGGTCAATTGCCAAGGCCTTGGCATAAGTGCTGATAAAGCGGATGGAGATCTGGTCGTCCTCTTCAGAGAACTTTTGTCCCAGCAGGACCTTGACCGTCTTACCATTTGAAACGGGAGCTTGAGGCAGGTCAAAAAAATGCTCCAGATAAACTAGCTTTTCTCTAGCCACGACATGGTAGTCACTGCGATAGAGGGTATAGTGCTTTTCCGTCCGCTCAATCAAATCATCTCTAGTCAAGCCCAAAGGCCCCACCTGACTGGGTTGAAGAGGGAGGGCATACATACCCAAGGGGTAAATATCCGCATAGCCATCATCAAAACTCATGAGGTGTTGGTAGGTCGAACTAGCAACCAAGTCCAGAATCAAGCTATTGTCAAAACTAGCATAAAAGATAGTGTCATAGTCGCCGGCAAGCTCCTGACAAATCTGAGCCAAGTCCTCTGCCGTCTGAGGATAGTGAGCATGGTCAAAATCCTTGGCATAATGCTCCTGACGGGCATTTTTGACAGGACTGACATAAAGGCTGACAAATTCCTGATCAGGATAGAGGCTCTTGATATGCTGGGCAATCTTGGCCTGCAAGGGCGTTGTGGCAATGATGAGGTGTTTCATCTCTTTGATTCTCCTAGGTGGTGATGGTGCAGCAAGGTCTCAACGACTTCAAAGTCCAAGGCATCGTCGATATCATAAGAATAGAGTTTGGGCATTTCATAGGCTACTGTCTTATCTGTGTAAAAGGTCTCGTCTCGTAGGTAACGGTCCTTGCGAGAAATCCAGATACTACCGTTAGGATAGTAATAGACAGGCTCTTTTTGCCGAGCATAGTGCTTGGAAACGTGAGGCGGGCGGATAAATGACGACTCCGCTAACTGCAAGAAAAGACTACGACTCTTGTCCGCCTTAACACAGGAAATCAAATGGTCGGCGCCAGACTGACAGTAGAGCTGGTAGGAATCGATAAGATGCTCCACCTCCCTCAAGGGTGAGGTCACCTGTAGATTCACAAAGACCTGCTCTTCTTCAAAGGGCTGTAAAAAGTCTCGTAAGGTTTCTAAACTAGAGGTTGTGGATAGGGCCAATTCTTTTGGTCTATGGACACAACGAATCTCTGGATAGGCTTGACGACAGAGTTCTAGATAGGCTAGTGAGTCTGATGAGATCCAGATTTCACTAAATAGCTTAGAAGCTAGAGCGACTTCGATGGTATAGAAAACCAAGGGTTTGCCTGCAAGCGGTTTGATATTTTTATCCACTAAGCCGCGTGAACCCGAACGGATCAAAATGACGGCTATGGGTTTAGATGTTGTTTTCATATAGTCTTCCTAGAAATGAGATAAACAGGGCAGATAGGGTAGTGATGATGCTATTTAACCAGGGATTAGGGTTGGCAAAAAGGCCACTGTAATGATAGAGAACCAAGGCTCCTAGACTAAAAACCAGATAGATTTTGGCTAACTGTAAGTTCGGTCTTTTGAGAAGTAAGACCAAGAGGTACAAACCACCTATCACACCTAGTGTCAAGCCCATAAAGCCGTTAATCCATTCGTAGATGGAGTAGATTTCTGCATTCATGAGCAAGAGGCAGAGGAGCCAGGACAGACCTGCTAAGACAAAGGATAGAATACTTGGCGACCAGCGAATCTTTGACCAAGCAAAATCCAACTTCAAGCAGGTCACGATTGCATTCATACTGGATGAAACTGTGGATTGGCCTGCTGCCAAGAGAGCCAGCATGATAAAACTGCCAAACCAAGGCGCCAGACCTTCCCGAGCGTAAGCAATGAGAACAGGATTGGTCGATGTGGTAGCAAAATTTTCCTGACGAATCAAGCAGCCAATCAGATACAGTAAACTAGCAATCCCAAAGGACAAAAGTCCCTGTATCCATAAGATTTTTCCAATCTTCTGACGCCCCATTTTGCTATTAAAACGTTGGACGATATCCTGCGAAGAAACGTAGGAAAACAAGCTACTAAAACCTGCTCCTGCAACTAAGATAAAGACCGTCTTCCCATCCAGCGTCTCTGCAAAGTGAGATAGCTGTTGACTGCTATTCACGACTAAACCAGATTGGGCAATTCTTGGTAGAAAGAGGGCCAATATAGCCAGTAGGACCAAGCCTTGAAAGAAGTCCGTCCACAGCACAACCAAGAGACCACCCCTTGCCAGATAATAGACCGTCAAGAGAAGGAGTAAACCTGACAAGACCAGCTGATTGATGAGGATAAAAGGCTCTAAGGCCTGAGACAACAAGTAGGTCACCACTGCTATTCGCCCCAACTGGTAGAGGATGAAAAGACCTGAGGCCAGTGAACGAATGCCAGTCGATTGAAACTTGTCCTCTAAAAGATGATAGGCTGTCTCATAGTTTCCCTTTTGATAGAGGGGCAGAAAATAGCGATGAGCTAGTGGAATGGCTAGAAAGATGCCACATTGGGCAAACCAGAGATAGGACCTGCCTGTATAGGCATTCCCCACCAGAGTCAGAAAGGAAATGGGACTGAGCAAGGTCGCAAAGACTGAGAAGGCCAAAACTGTCACTGGAACAGCTTTCTTAACCTGATAATAGTCCTCTTCGCTCCCTTTTTTCCAATAGGCAATCAAGGAAATCAAGCAGAAATAGAGCAATAGGGTGACTAGAATTCCCAACATCCTAGAAGTTCCTATCTAATAGCTCTCTGTATATGTGAGCTACTTTTTCCAGAGAATAGCGAGAGGCCAAAGCTAGATTTTTTTCATTTAATAGATAAAAATCAGGCTGTTCCATCTTTTCTATCTTTTGAATCAACTCTGATTTGGTTTTAAACAAGTTGATGGCATTGGACTGGCCAGCATAGAAACGATGAGCAATATCCACATCCGATAATAAGGCTAGCAAACCTTGATTCAAGGCTTCAACACAGGCATTGGCAAATAACTCTGTATAACTAGCTGACAGGTAACATTGGTGCAGATGATAAGGCACTTCGTTAACGATACCTTTAAAGTGAATGGTTGGCGGAAGATCATATTGATTCTGTAATTCTGCTAGACGTTCCTCTGAGCCACCATAAAAGGTAATCTGGGCCTTGAAGCCACGTTTGTAGAGTTCGATAAAGGCTTCAATGACAAGTTCAACGTTCTTGCCTTCTCCCATATGACCCACTAGGCAATAGTCCAAAACAGGTCCGATTTTTCTTAGCTGACCTAATTTTTCTGTAAACATTGGAGGTAAAAACTTGGTATCATACCCTTGTTTCGCCAAAGTATCAGTCAACACTTCACTGGCAACTAGATATTTATTTGTCTTGCGCAGATTGGCGAGACGTAAATCTCGCATGATATTTTCATGGACAACTTCATAGTAATTTTTGTCCGTATTTTCCATATAACGCCAGAGGCTGGGTTTGGGAACGATTTGTTGGTCACGGATGAAGAGATCGGTTTGCTGGGCCCACTTGGCTAAGAACTTAACCAGCAAGTCCTCTTCAGAACGGATTTCTCCTCCTATGCGGTAGATATACTCTGGATAAAAGATGGTTACAGGAGAGGGTTCTTTAAAGGGATTGATAAAGCGTCCTTCCAGGGCCAGTTCTCCATTTTCATGATACCAACGAAGTTCCTTCTCCTTGAAATCTTCAAACAAGAAGGGCCCCTTGGTATAGTAATATCTCCCCGAGCCATCTCCTAGGGTAACTGAGGCCACAAAACCATCCTCATTGAGTTCAACCTGATCTCCATCTGCTAGCGTTAAACTTTCTGGCTTCACTGATAAGTCTGCATGGCCTATATCTGAAAAACTATGCGGAACACAGAGCAATTCCTTTTCTAAAAATCCTAACTTAACCAAGTCTTTCTTCCAGTCAGGACGAAGCTGAGGGCTCGATACAAGGTGAACATATTCCAAACCCAGATGTCGTGCTATACGAGCTCGATAGACCTGGGTACTCTCAAAACCATAGCGATGGATTTCCTTGGCTGGATGAATGCTGACAATTCTCGACATGATGTAGACTCTTTCTCTCTTATTTTCTGCTTACAAAGGAAAAACCACCCTCACAAAAAAGCGAGGGTGGTTCATCCGTTACAATGCTTGGGGATTTCCTAGCAAGTTCCCCCTCAAAAGGACTTTATGCTATTCTATCACAAAGACTGACCATCTGCAAGATAGACTGGATTAGACAGGATAGCGTGGGGGAGTTTTCTTATTGTTTATAAATCGATTCTCTGAAATCATCTGTGCTACGTAGGTAGGCATTGTAGATTTTTTGTTTTAATAAGTGGACCCAACTTGCAGGAGCGTGGCTTGTCGTACGGTCAATGTTAGCCACATCTTTTGCCACTGCTTGATCGATGAGTTCTTGCATTTGAGCAGCTGAACGAATTGTAATCTCCTTGCTGCTGTTTGGTACACCAAGTTCATACTGAATAGTGATTGGTTTCAACTGGTCTTGCTTGCGAATACGTTTATTAAACATATCCTTCTTGAAATCAGCCCATGAACCATATTGGTTGGCAAAGACATTTTTCAAGACGAGACTATCAGTGATGAGTCCCACATCTTTTCCGTGCCAATCTGAATAGGTAATGTCCCCGTTTCGTTTAGCTTCTTCTGCATATTGGTTGGATACATATGGTAAGAACCCATCTTGATAACCTTTTTCTGCCAACAATTCGTAGGCTGTCTTTCTAAACATGATGTCACCAGGCGCACCCTTTGGATTACTGAGGGCAGCATAAATCGGTGAGAACATACTGATAAGATGATAGCCATTACGAGTATAGTCGCTCTTATCACGGTAAGCCCGACGGTTGATGATATCATTGTCAATCAAGGCATCCAGACTGGTTAGTTTACTTACTTCAGCATCTGTCAATGGACGAACAGAGTTTCCAGCATGAGTTTGTTTATGATACTTGTCCTCAATGTAGAAATTCTCTATTTTTCTAAACCATTTTTTCTTAACATCATTTGACTTAGTTAAAATGGCATTGGCTTCCATAGCATCCAAGGTGTACAAGACATCGTACATACCGTGCACATACTCTTGCAAGGCTGCGGCTGATGTGAAGCGGCTTGTCGGATCATAAGTATGCAAGCGAGTTGGTGAATCCTTATCCCCTTTATAGAGAGTATTCAAGACAATGGCATCCTTATCTAGGTTGTCAGCAGATTGCAACAGTCCTAAGGCATACAACTCTGCTCCCAATCCTTCACGACGACCTTTTCCTTCAAAGTAAATATGTCCGTCAGAATTATGAACCATTTCATGGGTATAGACAGATGTTCCGTACTTATCCAACAAGCGGTCGCTGACATAGTGAACCTCTGAACCGTTGGCATAAGCTCCAGCTCCTTTACTTTCCCCATACCACTTACCAGTTGGTCCAAAGAAGTTGTAGATAGAATCAATGGCCTTATCAGACAGGGTAGCCCAGTAATACTTGCTATTGCTATCTTTCATACCAAAGCCATCTGACACCATGACTGAACGGAAGAGTTTTTCTTTGTATTCTGGTGAAAGGAGATGGTACCAGATATCATAGTGGTCTCGTTGCCATTCAGCCGACTGGTCGACCTTAGCACGGACATACTGACGCAATTCCTCTCCTGACAAGACTGTATTATTGACACGGTCACGATAGCGTTCGTAGCCACCAAAGGCCAAGGTAGAAAGGTTTGAAATCACATAAACATCCTCTTCTGGCAATGTAAATAGCGGTAGGAGCATATTTTTTAATTTCCAACTTGGTGCCGTAATACGGTCATAGACTCCCAGCGTATACTTACTATCTGGTGTAGCTGACTCTTGTTTGGCACGCACTTCTGGAATTGCTGACTTACTCTCTACGATATAGGCCTTGGTATTTGTCTTCAACCATTCATTATTGGTTTTAGTTGGTAGGAAGAGTTTTCTGTAAGACTCTAGTAAATCAGTCACTGTCTTACGTCCTTTTGCAGGGGCCAGGGTTGTTTCATAGGCACTTATATTATTTGATGCCTTGAGATTTTCCATACCGCTCTGACCTAGGGCAATGATGGTATCCAAGGTTGAAGCTGTGCTATTGCCATCAAAGTCAAACTTATAGGTATTGAGATCCTTGGTATTGATGTGATCATAGTTGATATTGTACCAGCGATTGAGGTAGGTTAAACCAAGCAAGAAAGCTTCCTTGTTGTTTTTGATTTTTTCGCTAATGTAGGTTGCTATACTATCTCCCATCGTATTGATAGACTTGTCCATGGCTAGCACTTTACGGAGATGTTCACCGATATTGGCTTTAACTTTTTCAAATTCTTTGTCCAAATATAGCGGATCAAGTGAAGCATCTGCCTCAATGCCCAGAACTCTTCTCATAGCTGCTGAGTCATATTCGACCCCTTGCAAATCTGCTAGGACCTGATTGGTCACTTTCGTATAGTCAGATAAAAAGGCCTCTGGTGTAAAGATAAAGTTTTTACCTGCTACGCTGTACTCTGCAATTTGTGTATTTTTGAAATCTTCTTTGTAGGTGACATCCAGATAGCTGATTGTATTATCAGCAAAATGCAACATAAGCTTATTGATCGTTGCTTTATTGGCCTGAATATCTGTGATGATGTCATTGTCCTTCATTGGTACAACATCCAGCAGTTCTGTAGTATAGAGCTTATCAGTAGGATCTACTTGATTTCCATAGTGAACCACTAACTCTTTGTTGTAGAAAGGCATCAATTTCTCAATATTGTGATAAGCAACTTTTCGACTAGCTTGGCCTTGACTTAACTGAGTATAGTCCACACTTCGTTGATTGTCCTTTAGCGTTTGACCTGTATCGTCTAGTGTCACTGTCATCCCATAAGACTGGACCTTTTCTCTAGCCTGGTCTTGGGTGATTGGGATCGCATAGAAATCGGCCTTCTTGTTCTCAACGGTAGTGCTAGCGTCTTTGATGTCCGCTCCCTTATATTGGTCTCCTGTGATGGCATAGCCATCTCCAGTATTGACCATGCTAACGACATGATGGATACGGCCATTTTGCCATGTAGAACCTGCTATACCTCCGACACGTGGATAGGTTGTCGTATTGAGGATGGTTCCACTTGCTAATGCATGAGAAACCAAAGCACCACTTTGAACTTTCCCTACAATACCTCCAGCAAATTGGTCATTGTTGCGGGCATTACTAGAAATATTTGCATCAACGGCTACCTTATCAATCTTAGCCTTATTACCAGATAGGAGCCCTGCTATACCTCCCACATAGTAAGGAGAAGTATCCGTATGCTTGGCCTGAATGCTACCTGTAAAGGAACTATTGCTTATCTCTGTATCTTGAGCCTTCGCTACCAAACCTGCCACTGACTTACTACCTGATAATTGACCTTCTACAGCTACATTACTAATCTGGCTGTTAGTGGCTACTTTTGCTAGGCTAGCTGTGTCTTCTTGACTCTTAATCGCTACCGCTTTAAGGTCAATATCTTTCACAGTAGCCTTGGTCAAATTATCAAACAAGGCTGTCTTCAGGTCATAAATCGCAAATGGCTTCCCATCACTCGTACCGATAAGATGACCAGTGAAATTACCTGTCACATAGCTGGTTTGTCCCTTAGCTAAGGATACCTCATCGGCTGTCATATCAGCCCCCAGTTTAAAGGTTCCAGCGAGATTGCCTTGCATGGCAGCAACCAGTTTCTTGAAGGAAGTATAAACTCCATCCTTGGCAAGTTTTTGCTTATCCACTGTGAAGCTATAGTTATCCTTGTATGCTGAACCTTCCTCTTGAACCAGTTCGTTGAAGGCAACGGTTACCTTATATTTCCCATCAGCTGTTTCCTTAATAGAGCTAACTGGTAACAACATTTCCTTCATCTTGTCTGATTTGACTTTGACAAAATAAGGTGACAAGTCGCTTGGTACTTCTGATAGGTTCAGATAACGACGGTAGTGACCATCTTCCTTACCATAGAGACCAACCTCATCTATATCTTTGATTTCAATTTTCTTATAGTCTAACTGAAAATCTTTCGTCAATACTTCTGTACTTTCCTGATCAGATTGACCTAGATTATAGGTTAGATAAGTCTTAATTGTATAAGGAGTATAGTAGTCCAAACCATCAATCGTTTGCTGAACGGATAAATCTTTCAAATCCACTTCTTTAATCAGTGTTCCATTTTGAAAAATTTGGGCCTTGGCCTTAACAAAAGCAGACGTTGGGTCATCTAAGCGGTAGTTGACTGCTACTGCTTTTTTGCTCTCATCTTTAACCAGATTAGTAATTTCAACTGTTGGTTTGGTTTTAACAAGACTACCAACCTTGACAATCTCTTTGGTTGGTTCTACTTCTGTACGTGAGATTTCCTTGCTAGCTTCCACCTTACCATCTACGAGATAATCTTCATACTCGATTGTCCGTAAACCGTCTTTTCCTTCCTGAGCAATTTCTCGATGATTTTTTAAGATAGTCGCATCTTCAATTTCTTCAGTTTCATGAGGAATGGTTTCTGTTACTGTACGATGATTGCTTGTCAAAGGCAGTTCAGGAAGAGTCTCTACTACAGCAGCCTCACCCTCGTGACCCGACTCTTGGGTACCTTGAGTGCTGATTGGATCTGTATACGCTGGTTGAACGGGTTGAACTAGTGCCTCACCATCATGACCTGACTCTTGTGTACCTTGAGTACTGATCGATGCTGTGTAGGCTGGTTGAACGGGTTGAACTAGTGCCTCGCCCTCATGACCGGGCTCTTGCGTACCTTGGGTACTAATTGGAGCTGTGTAAGATGGCTGAACGGGTTGAACTAAGGCTTCACCCTCATGGCCGGGCTCTTTCGTGCCCTTACTGCTAACAACTTCTGTAGACTCTGGCACTGTTGGCTCAACTGGAGCTCCCTCCTGAGGACCTGTGTAAACTGGTAGTTCTGATTGAACAAGGGATTCGCCTTCATGACCTGACTCTTGTGTGCCTTGAGTACTGATCGATGCTGTGTAGGCTGGTTGAACTGGTTGAACTAAGGCTTCACCCTCATGGCCGGGCTCTTTCGTGCCCTTACTGCTAACAACTTCTGTAGACTCTGGCACTGTTGGCTCAACTGGAGCTCCCTCCTGAGGACCTGTGTAAACTGGTAGTTCTGATTGAACAAGGGATTCGCCTTCATGACCTGACTCTTGTGTGCCTTGAGTGCTAATTGGGTCTGTATACGCTGGTTGAACGGGTTGAACTAGAGCCTCGCCCTCATGACCTGACTCTTGTGTACCTTGAGTACTGATTGGTGCTGTGTAGGCCGGTTGAACTGGTTGAACTAGAGCCTCGCCTTCATGACCTGACTCTTGTGTGCCTTGGGTGCTAACGGGTTCTGTATAAGTCGGTTGAACGGGTTGAACTAGGGCATCGCCCTCATGACCCGGCTCTTGGCTCCCCTTTGCTTGCACTACAGTTTCATTGTTTTTTTGTAGTTGAGACTCTATAGGAGAAGGTGTTCCTCCTTGTTGTTCCTCTATCGTTGAGCTATCTACATTTTCTAAGTTAGACTTGCTGTCATGCGCCTTCTGTTTATCTGATTGCTTAACAACGTCTACTTTATTTTTCACATATCCTATGTATGTATAACCAGGAATATCAACCGGGGCTGGCAAGGCATCTCCTGCCTGAACCGATAGTTGGGTGTTATAAGCAGCTAGTGTTTCGCTAGTCAAGGCAAGGGCAGTTGGAGACAGCAACTGACTGCCTAGAGCGCTTACTAACAAGAATCGACTAATCTTGCTCTTGCCATCACGTCCCTTAAGAACTACTACAATCAATAAACTAAGGCCTGCCACCAAGGCAACAGTCCCTAATGAAGAGCTGGTCCCCGTATTGGGCAATACTTGATTGGCTCGATAAACCAGATAGTAAGTCGCATCAGATTCTTCCGCTACTTGTGGTAGGGATGTAACTAAGAGAGCCTTCTCTTCATCAGTCAAATCAGACTCTAAAACATATGTATAGTTAACGGTATGAGATTCTTGGGCAGATACCGTCTGTAGGCCAGTTCCCATCAAAAAGAAACACGCAACTGCTACAGATACAAGGCCAACTGCCAATTTTCTTAACGAGAAATTCTGTCTTTCTTCTCCACTAGTTTTGAAATTCATATTCCCCTCTTTTACATCATTAAATTAGTATGTTGATTTATAGTAAAATACACAACTCTTTCTATTATACATCAACTTTTCAAAAGATTCTAGGGATAGATATGCAAATAAGGGAATAATAAAAGGCATTCCTAAAATTAGATACCTAACTGCTGGAATGCCTATCATATTTCTAAATGTTTACTTCACAACAAGCTCATAACGTGTCTTGCTTGTAAAGGTTTGACCGGCTTTAAGAATGACTTGGTCTTTGACGTCGCTGTGAATGGCATCTGGTAAAGCTTGCGCTTCAAGGGCAATCCCATTGTGCTGTACCATTGGCCGACCTCCTATGATGACACTTTCATCCACAAAGTTTGCTGTGTAGACTACAAAACAAGGAGCCTCTGTCTTGAAAAGCAAGAAGCGACCTGAATTTTGGTCATAAAGGAAACCAGCATTGTCATGACCTGCAGGAAGAGCAAATGGGTGATCCAAACCAGATACCAGCTGGATTTGCTCATCTTTCTCTGCAAAGATATCCTTCAACAAAGCTCCATTATAGATGTGTTTAACCACATCACGATTGGCATCTGGAGTTTTGGCAGGAACACCGTCTGGAGCGATTGGGTAAATGCCCTCAGTATTTAGCTGGAAGACATGGCGGTCAATTGTCTGCGTGAAATCACCAGACAAGTTGAAATAGCTGTGGTTGGTTGGATTGAGCAGCGTATCCTGATCTGTCATCACCTTGTAGCTGATTTCGTAAGCTCCAGTTTCTTCCAAGTGGTAGCTGATCCAGATCTTGAGGTTACCAGGGAACCCTCCTGTCCCATCTGTACGCTCTGTGTAGAGAGTCAAGCCATGATCGCTCACTTCAATTAGTTCAAACAAGCTTGAATCCCAACCTGTTGAGCCACTGTGGTTACAGTTGCTAGCATTGTTGACCTCAAGGTCATAAGTCTTACCATTAAGCTCAAAAGTCGCACCTGCGATACGGCCTGCCACAGGACCTACACTAGCTCCATGCTTGGGACTATTGCCTACATAGCTATCAAAGTCATCAAATCCCAAGATAACATTGGCAAAATTTCCAGCCTTGTCAGGTGTGACATAGCGCAAGATGGTTGCTCCATAAGTCATGACCTCAAGTTGGTAACCACCGTCAGTCTCAAAGCGATAGGCCAAGACATCCTTGCCCTCAACATTTCCAAATACACGCTCTGTGTATGCTTTCATTCTGTTCTCCTTTTACTATTTCTCTCAAGCAAACAAACCATAGAAAGCCTACTGACAATCTATGGTTTATCTGATAATTTACAAATCCTCTTGTCAAGAATTCATAAAAACTGTATTACTTTTGATATTCGTGGATGATAACACCCTGTACCACACGGTTTACTGTACCTGTAGGAGACGGTGTATCTGGTTTATTTTCTACCTTGAGTGAAGTCAATAAGGCGAAGAGTTGGGCATAAACGATGTAAGGGAAGACACGGTAAATATCATTCAAAACACCACCACAACCAAGGGCCACTTCTTTGACATTTTCAAGACCAAAGGCTTGATCACTCAAAAGCACAACACGACGGGCAATCTGGTCACCAGCAACTTCACGAACCAAGTCCAAGTCGTACTTACGAGTGTAGTCTGTCGTTGTTCCAAAGATCAAAACAACTGTATCTTCGTTGATAAGGGATTTTGGACCGTGACGGAAGCCAACTGGACTTTCATACATGGTCGCAACTTGACCAGCTGTTAATTCCAAAATCTTGAGCTGAGCTTCATGAGCAAGTCCAAAGAAAGGACCAGCACCTAGATAGATGACACGATTAAAGTCTAGGTCAACAAGTTCTTTGACATCTTCTGCATTGTCTAGAATTTTACGGGCAAGACTAGATACAACTTCAAAACGTTCAGCTTTCACAGCAAATTCTGTAGGATCAAAGACCAAGAGAGCTGTCAACATCATAGACGTAAAGCTAGAAGTCATGGCAAATCCAGCATCATTAGAAGCAGCTGGTTGCAAAAGCAAGAGATTGCGGTCATCTCCATGGGCTTGAAGAGCCAACTTACCATCTGCTGCACAAGTAATCGTCACTTGATAAAGCTCATCCACCAAGGCCTTGGCCAAATCAACAGTCGCCACACTTTCAGGCGAGTTCCCACTACGAGCAAAGGATACAAGGACAGTCGCCACATCTTTTTTCAAATAAGTTTCTGGATTGGCAACGATATCTGTTGTCGCAATGGCATTGAAATTCCATTTGCGTTCGTCATATACTTCCTTAAAGTAAGGTACCAAGGTATCTCCCACATAAGCAGAAGTCCCCGCACCTGTCAAAATAACCTTGATATAGTCATGTTTATCAGCAATCCCTTGCAGAAAGGCTGCAATTTCTTCACGTTTTGCTTGATAAGATTCAAAAGCTTCTTTCCATACATCAGGCTGTTGGTAGATTTCACGTGTAGTGATTTCTGCCCCCAATTCAATCAAGTCTTCTTTTGTATAATGTAACATTGATTCCCTCTTTTTCTATTAAATATGGGAATGGGAGTAAGCCCCATTCCCATGTATATTCTATATAAAATGCTCTAACGATTTTCACGTTGTCACATCTTATACTCAATGAAAATCAAGGACCAAACTAGGAAACTAGCCGCAGGTTGCTCAAAACACTGTTTTGAGGTTGCAGATAGAACTGACGCAGTCAGTAACATATACCTACGGCAAGGCGACACTAGTATGGTTTAAAGAGATTTTCGAAGAGTATTATTCATCTTCGTCATCATCGAAGCCAGCTAACAGGTCATTAACTTTAACGATGCTTTCTGCAGCACGGTTCTTATAGTCCGCATCTGCGCCTGTAAGGCTCGCATTGATAAATTCAATCACCATTGGAAGATTCATCCCTGCGTAAAGTTCGATGTCACGACCTTCCATAATCAAACGGCTGACCACGTTACATGGTGTTCCACCGAGAAGATCCGCAAAGACTAGGAAATCATCCAAACCTTCAATAGCAGCTTCAAATTTCGCAGTAAATTCTTCTGGACCATCTTCTGGAAGAAGAGCCACTGCATGAATATTGTCTTGTGGACCCATGATCATTTCAGTGCTACCTTTAAGTTCTTCACAGAAGCGACCATGACTCACCAAAATTAATGATTTAACCATAAATTATGCGCCCATTCCAAGCAAGAATTTACCGATGAATGAAAGACCTAATGCAAGAGCAATGATGATACCAATTGCTTTTGTAGAGTTCATACCTTTCTTACCAAGCAACCAGAAGATAAAGGCAGTAAAGATTGCTGGAAGCAAGCGTGGGAAGATTGAGTTCAAGATGTCTTGGAAGTCAATCATCTTTTCACCGATTGGCAATTTATAAGAAACTTCAAAGTTGATCATTGTTGCTACAAGAGCACCCATCATGAAGACACCAAGTACAGATGCAGCGTCAATCAAAGCTGTCAAAGTACTTTGCATGTTGTTGATAAGGTTAACCCCTTCTTTGTAGGCAAATTCCAACTGTTTCCAACGGAAGATGTCATACGCTACTGCAACTGCGATCCAAAGGAAGATACCCCATGGTTGGCCAGCGATAGCCATAGTTGCTGCGATAGATCCCATGATAGCAGGTACAAGTGAACCGAAGATTGTATCTCCAAGAGGAGCGAATGGTCCCATCAAACCTGTCTTGATACCGTTAACGGCATCTTTTGAACCTACTCCATCTTTTTCTTCCATGGCAAGGTCAAAACCAGCGATAATAGTGTGGAAGAATGGTGAAGTATTGAAGAATTGAGTATGAACTTTCATCATTTCTTTCAATTCAGGAGTTCCATCCCCATACATTTTACGCAATTGAGGCAAGATCATGTAAAGGTAACCAGAAGCTTGCATACGTTCGTAGTTCCAGCCTAATTGGAAAGTAAACAAGCTACGTTTGTTGATTTGATTAAAATCTTCTTTTGTAAGTTTGTAATTAGAATTCGTCATCTTCGATTTCCCCACTTTCTGATGGTGTAGAAGGTGCTGCTACAGCTACTTTTTGGCTATTTTTGAAGTGAAGCACTGCAAGGAAGATACCTACGATAGAGATACCAATCATAGACAAACCTTTGAAGTTGTTCACGAAACCAATTTTTTCAGCAACATCTTTAGGTAGAGTACCGATAACACCTGCAACTGCTCCACCAAGACTTTGTACGTTTGAGTAAAGAACAGTCAACATAGCTGTCAAACCAAATCCCATAGCAAGGTAGTGAAGGTTACGTTTAACTGGAAGGTAACGAAGCAAGATAGCGAATCCAAGACCTGGAAGCATACGACCTGCAAGAGTCAAACCGTCTGCAACCCATTGGTATTCTTTAACAAGGTTTACAACACCTTGTACGAATTCTCCACCGAAAGCAAGGGCGAAGAATACTGGAAGGGCACGAGATAGAGCCCAAGGAAGCGCACCAAGAAGATAGTTACGTTCGATTCCTTTGTAGTCAAAGCGTTCAATCGCAGCGTCAATACGGTGAGCGAAGAATGTTGTAGTCATACGACCAAGTACGTCGAAGTAAGTCAAAAGTGCTGCTACTGGTACAGCGATTGTAGTGATCGCAAGGTCTGTTTCGATTCCTTGTGAAACTGAGAAAGCAGTCGCAAGAACCGCACCAGAAGTTGCGTCAATACGAGAAGCACCACCGAAGGTACCTACCCCAAGTACGAACAACTGCAAGCTACCACCGATAAACAAACCAGTTGTCAAATCTCCCATGACTAAACCAGTAATGAAACCAGCGAATACAGGGGAACCTGCAGAAGAAACGATCGTCAACTCATCACAGATTTGATAAGCTGAGTACAAAGTGAGAAGTAAAATTTGCCACCATTGTATCATAACAATGACCTCCTAAAAATTTTTTCCTATTTTAATAAGCTCAAAAAGTCTGAAATTGGATCATTTGGAACCATTTGAGCAGTAAGTTTAACACCTTTTTCTGCCAATTTGTGGAAGTCTTCCACATCCTTGTCCACTACGTTGATAGAACGTGTGATGGCGCGAGTTTCTGGTGTTTGAGACATATTCCCAACATTAAGGGTTTCAATTGGTACACCTGCTTCTACCAAACCAAGGAAGCGGTCTGGTTTACGAGCCACGATAAAGAGACGTTGGCTATCGTATTTTCCAGCAAGAATATTGGCTGCCGCTTTCTCAATTGGCAAAATACTCAACTTCACACCTGGTGGTGTTGCAAGTTTCAAACCACTCTTTTCAACGTCGTTGTTGACAACTTCGTCATCTACAACCATGATACGTGAAACATTTAGTTTTCCAGCCCATAGATTGGCTACTTGTCCGTGGATCAAACGTCCATCGATACGGCATCCTACAATTGTCATAAGTTTTCCCCCTTTATATGTTTTAGTGTAGGTTTTCGAGTTAAATGAATCTCTTCTTTATATTCACCCTCTGTCTCAAAGATAATAATGCGGTTTGCACCTTCCTTGAGGTAGCTATGAGGGATATAAAGCGAGAGGGTCGGGCCGACGTTCCAAAAACGTCCTAGATTCTGCCCATTGACAAAGGCAACTCCCTTACCAAACTCAGACAAGTCTAGGTAAGTATCTTTTGGCGCTTCGATTGTAAAATCATAAGCATAAAAGGCTGGTTGTCCTTCTGTCCATCCTTTTGAAAAATCAATTTTCTCAGGATTGTCTAGTGGGAGTGGATAGTGTTTCCAGTTTAGTAAGAAGTGCAAATCCTTACAAACCCCTGTCCGAATTCCCTTACGTTGCGTATCCGCTAAGAACTTGTGTCCATAGTTGACACGTCCCATATTTTCTACCAAGATATCTAACCTAGATAGCGCTTTCTTTTTACCTTGATAAAAAATATCTTCCCCAATTTCTGTCTGATATTGGGTTTCGACCCACTGACCATCGACATAAAGCTGAGCTCTATCTCGACCGTCAATGATACGAAGTCTTTCTTCTTCTGCATCCCAGTTTGTTTCTGTTCGATAGAGTAGATAGCCATAGCTTTGTCCCAACTCCTCCATCTTTTTAGGATAGAGGCTTTCTACTGGACTTGACAAGCTATCCAAAGTTTCAAACAAGGAAACTTTTTCAACTAGTGGAATAGCATCCAACTCCATACTCTCTTTGTAGAGTGGTTCCAACTGCGGATACTCTGGAAAATGTGTTGCCATCATCTTCTTGACTGCCAGATATTTGGCAGTTGGATTTCCTTCTTCATCCAGAAGGGCATCGTAATCATAAGATGTAACTTGTGGCAAATCCAAGGTTCCTCGAGCCGAGCAACCATTCATGAAGCCAAAGTTTGTACCACCATGGAACATGTAAAGATTGATGGAACCTTGTTCCAAAACCTCTCGAACTGCATCTGCCAATTCTTTGGGATCCCGTGTGATAATCGGTTCTTTCCAACGATTGAACCAGCCGTCCCAGAACTCCATACACATGAGTGGCCATTTCTTACCATGCTCATCAAAGAATTCCTGCATCTGTGAAAAGTTATAAGGTGCCTTAGAACCAAAGTTCCCTGTCACAAAGAGGTCATCTTCGATTAAGGTTCCAGCTTTCAGAGTAGCTCTCCATGGACCATCTGATGTAAAGAGAGGACAGGTTACGCAACGCTCTTCCATCAACTGTCGAATTGCTCTCAGATAAGCCTTATCTTCTCCATAAGAACCATACTCATTTTCAACCTGCATCATGATGATATTGCCACCCTTGTCCAACAAATGTGGCACCAATCGTGACAAGAGCTGGTCATAGTAGCGACCGATAGCTTCAATATAAGCAGGATCTGAGGAACGAAGTCTCATATTCTTTGTTAAGAGCCAGGCTGGTAAGCCACCGAATTCCCACTCCGCACAGATGAAGGGTGACGGACGAACGATAGCGTAGAGACCCAAATCTTGTGCTGTCTGAAGAAATCGCTCCAAATCCAGAGCTCCTTCAAAGTGAAACTCACCCTCACGAGGCTCGTGTAAATTCCAGGCCACATAAGTCTCTACTGTATTAAAACCAAGAGCCTTCAAGTTATAGAGCGAATGATACCAATCTTCTGGAGGAACCCTAAAATAATGAATGGCGCCAGATAAAATCTTAAATGATTTTCCATCGAGATAAAAATCATCCCGTATCTCAAATCGTGTCATATTCTTACCTTCTGACAATAAAGTTTACGCTTTCATTTGTTGATATAGTAAATATATCTCAATATCTTACATTTGTCAATAGGTTTTCACAATTTTTTTCATTTTTCACTAAATTTTACACAAAAAACTTATAAAAATCTTGTAATCTATAGTCATAACAACATTTTAGCACCATGTATAAAAATGTAGGTTTTTCTATTTATTCCTATGTAAATTAACCTTATAGCCTATTATTCTAATTTTTTTATTCAAAAGGCTACTATTCTTTCCAGTTTTATGGTAAAATCTTTAACGGAGAAGGAAAATCGAGGTGAAAATATGGCAATTCCAAAGTATCAATATATTAAAGATGAGTTAAAGAACAAAATCATTTCTGGTCAATTTGCCAGTGGAGATAAATTCTACACTGAAGCTGAATTGATTGCAATGTATGATGTTAGTTCTATCACAGTTGTTCGCGCTTTAAACGACCTTGCCAAGGATGGCTATATTGTCCGTCAACAAGGAAAGGGTACATTCGTTTCACGCGCACGCAAACACAAACTCGTAGAGTTTTCAGATGTAGAAGTTTTTGAAACTAAAGATGATAAAGTTACCGTCCTTTCTATTGAGCGTGGAAATAAACTAAGCTACTTAGAAAAACTTGGACTACGCGGAGATCAGTTCTACTACAAGATTGAACGCGTTCGCGAAACAGGTGGTGTTGTGTACATCTACCATACATCTTACATCCCAGAACAATACATCAACGCAAATTATCCAAATCTTGAATATTATAGCTCTATCTATAACCGTTTCAAATTGGATTACCACATTCACATGAATGATGAACATTTTGAAGAAATCAATGAAATAGCATTTCCAACTCCAGAACATGCGGCTTCAATCCTCGGAGTCGATGAACAATTCCCAACCGTTTTACAAACCAAGACTACTAAACTAGAGTCTACTGGTCAAGTTCTCGCATATAGCGAAACATATAAACGAGCGGATTACTACAAAATCAAATTCATTTCATGTGACCGTGATCACTAAGAAGAAAGCCTGAGCCTAAGCGCTTGGGCTTTTTCTATGTTTATTATACCACACCAAAAAGGTAGCGCTTACCTATTTTTGGAAGATTCTATAATTTGTGGAGTATTTTATAGAAATAGAACCAAAAAATTATACTAGATATATATATGTATCTTTCCGACCAATCTGAAATCTTAAGTTTAAATTTTATATTTTTTTATACTTATTATAGTTTTTCGTCATCTCCTCTTGACTCTCGTTAATATAAGAAATAAAATAAAGGTGTTGATTTATGTAAACGCTATCAATATAACAATGCAATCAGGAGGTTTTGCAATGAAACATGAAAAACAACAGCGTTTTTCTATTCGTAAATACGCTGTAGGAGCAGCTTCTGTTCTAATTGGATTCGCCTTCCAAGCACAGACTGTTACAGCCGATGGAGTTACTCCTACTACAGAAAACCAACCGACCATCCATACGGTTTCTGATTCCCCTCAATCATCCGAAAATCGGACTGAGGAAACACCTAAAGCAGAGCTTCAACCAGAAGCTCCAAAAACTGTAGAAACAGAAACTCCAGCTGCTGATAAGGTAGCTAGTCTTCCAAAAACAGAAGAAAAACCACAAGAGGAAGTTAGTTCAACTCCTAGTGATAAAGCAGAAGTGGTAACGCCAACTTCTGCTGAAAAAGAAACTGCTAATAAAAAGGCAGAAGAAACTAGCCCTAAGAAAGAGGCTGATTCTAAAGAGTCAAATACAGACAAGACTGACAAGGATAAACCAGCTGAAAAAGATGAAGCGAAAGCAGAGGCTGACAAACCGGCAACAGAGGCAGGAAAGGAACGTGCTGCAACTGTAAATGAAAAACTAGCGAAAAAGAAAATTGTTTCTATTGATGCTGGACGTAAATATTTCTCACCAGAACAACTCAAGGAAATCATTGACAAAGCGAAACATTATGGCTACACTGATTTACACCTATTAGTCGGAAATGATGGACTCCGCTTCATGTTGGACGATATGAGCATCACAGCTAACGGCAAGACCTATGCCAGTGATGATGTCAAGCGTGCCATTGAAAAAGGTACAAATGATTATTACAACGATCCAAACGGCAATCACTTAACAGAAAGTCAAATGACAGATCTGATTAACTATGCCAAAGATAAAGGCATCGGTCTCATTCCGACAGTAAATAGTCCTGGTCACATGGATGCGATTCTCAATGCCATGAAAGAATTGGGAATCCAAAACCCTAACTTTAACTATTTTGGGAAGGAATCAGCCCGTACTGTCGATCTTGACAACGAACAAGCGGTCGCTTTTACAAAAGCCCTTATTGACAAGTATGCTGCTTATTTCGCGAAAAAGACTGAAATCTTCAACATCGGACTGGATGAATATGCCAATGACGCAACAAACGCTAAAGGTTGGAGCGTTCTTCAAGCTGATAAATACTATCCAAACGAAGGCTATCCTGTAAAAGGCTATGAAAAATTTATTGCCTACGCCAATGACCTAGCTCGTATTGTAAAATCTCACGGTCTCAAACCAATGGCCTTCAATGATGGTATTTACTACAATAGTGATACTAGCTTCGGAACTTTTGACAAAGATATCATCGTTTCAATGTGGACTGGTGGTTGGGGAGGTTACGACGTTGCTTCTTCTAAACTTCTAGTAGAAAAAGGTCACCAAATCCTAAATACTAACGATGCTTGGTACTATGTTCTTGGGCGAAATGCAGATGGCCAAGGTTGGTACAATCTCGATCAGGGGCTCAATGGTATTAAAAACACACCAATCACTTCTGTACCAAAAACAGAAGGAGCTGATATCCCAATCATCGGTGGTATGGTAGCTGCTTGGGCTGACACTCCATCTGCACGTTATTCACCATCACGCCTCTTCAAACTCATGCGTCAATTCGCAAATTCTAACGCTGAATACTTCGCAGCTGATTATGAGTCTGCAGAAAAAGCACTTAACGAGGTACCAAAAGACCTTAACCGTTATACTGCAGAAAGCGTCGCAGCGGTTAACGAAGCAGCAAAAGCCATCCGTTCACTTGATAGCAACCTCAGCCGTGCCCAACAAGACACAATTGACCAAGCAATTGCAAAACTTCAAGAAGCAGTTAGCAATTTGACCTTCACACCAGAAGCTCAAAAAGAAGAAGATGCTAAACGTGAGGTTGAAAAACTTGCTAAAAACAAGGTAATCTCCATCGATGCTGGACGCAAATACTTTACTCTTGACCAACTCAAACGCATCGTAGATAAGGCCAGTGAGCTGGGATATTCTGATGTCCATCTCCTTCTAGGAAATGACGGACTTCGCTTCCTACTCGATGATATGACCATCACTGCCAACGGAAAAACCTATGCAAGTGATGATGTCAAAAATGCCATCATCCAAGGAACAAAAGCTTACTACGATGATCCAAACGGGACTGCACTTACACAGGCAGAAGTGACAGAACTAATTGAATACGCTAAATCTAAGGGCATCGGTCTCATCCCAGCTATTAACAGTCCAGGTCACATGGATGCTATGCTGGTTGCCATGGAAAAATTGGGTATTAAAAATCCTCAAGCCAACTTTGACAAGGTCTCCAAAACAACCATGGACCTTGAAAACGAAGAGGCCATGAACTTTGTCAAAGCACTTATTGGCAAGTACATGGACTTCTTTGCAGGCAAGACTAAGATCTTTAACTATGGTACAGACGAATATGCCAATGATGCCACCAACGCGCAAGGCTGGTATTATCTAAAATACTACAATCTCTATGGCAAGTTTGCTGAGTACTCTAACACCCTTGCTGCCATGGCCAAAGAAAGAGGTCTTCAACCAATGGCCTTCAACGATGGCTTCTACTATGAAGACAAGGACGATGTTCAGTTTGATAAGGATGTCATCATCTCTTACTGGTCTAAAGGATGGTGGGGTTACAACCTTGCAACTCCTCAGTACCTGGCAAGTAAAGGATACAAACTCCTCAACACCAATGGAGACTGGTATTATGTTCTAGGCAATCATAAACCAGACGAAGCTTATCCACTATCAAAAGCTGTTGAAAATTCTGGTAAAGTTCCATTCAATCAACTTGCTTCTACTAAGTATCCCGAAGTAGACCTTCCAACAGTCGGCAGTATGCTTGCTATCTGGGCAGACAAACCAAGCGCAGAGTACAAGGAAGAAGAAATCTTTGAACTCATGACTGCCTTTGCAGACCACAACAAAGACTACTTCCGTGCTAATTATAATGCTCTCCGCGAAGAATTAGCTAAAACTCCTACAAACTTAGAAGGATATAGTAAAGAAAGTCTTGAGGCCCTTGACGCAGCTAAAACAGCTCTAAATTACAACCTCAACCGTAATAAACAAGCTGAGCTTGACACACTTGTAGCCAACCTAAAAGCCGCTCGCTTAGGTCTTAAACCAGCTGCAACTCATTCAGGAAGCCTGGATGAAAATGAAGTGGCTGCCAATGTTGAAACCAGTCCAGAACTCATCACAAGAACTGAAGAAATTCCATTTGAAGTTATCAAGAAAGAAAATCCTAACCTCCCAGCTGGTCAGGAAAATATTATTACAGCAGGAGTCAAAGGTGAACGAACTCATTACATCTCTGTACTCACTGAAAATGGAAAAACAACAGAAACAGTCCTTGATAGCCAGGTAACCAAAGAAGTTGTAAACCAAGTGGTTGAAGTCGGCGCTCCTGTAACTCACAAGGGTGATGAAAGTGGTCTTGCACCAACTACTGAGGTAAAACCTAGACTGGATATCCAAGAAGAAGAAATTCCATTTACCACAGTAACTCGTGAAAATCCACTCTTACTCAAAGGAAAAACACAAGTCATTACTAAGGGCGTCAATGGACATCGTAGCAACTTCTACTCTGTGAGCACTGTTGATGGCAAGGAAGTGAAAACACTTGTAGATAGTCTTGTAACCAAAGAAGCAGTTACTCAAATTGTTGAGGTCGGAACTATGGTAACACATGTAGGTGATGAACATGATCTTGCTCCAGTTGCAGAAACAAAACCTAGACTAGATATCCAAGAAGAAGAAATTCCATTTACCACAGTGACTCGTGAAAATCCACTCTTGCTCAAAGGAAAAACACAAGTCATTACTAAAGGTGTCAACGGTCGCCGTACAAACTTCTACTCTGTGAGCACTTCTGCCGATGGTAAAGAAGTGAAAACTCTTGTAAATAGTGTCGTAGCGCAGGAAGCTGTTACACAAATAGTCGAAGTCGGAACTATGGTAACACATGTAGGCGATGAAAACGGACAAGCCGCTATTGCTGAAGAAAAACCAAAACTAGAAATCCCAAGCCAACCAGCTCCAGCAACTGCTCCTGCTGAGGAAAATAAAGCTCTTCCTCAAGGTCCAGCTCCTGTGGCAACAGAGAAAAAACTTCCTGAAACAGGAAGTCACGATTCTGCAGGACTAGTAGTCGCAGGACTCATGGCCACACTAGCAGTCTATGGACTCACTAAAAGAAAAGAAGACTAAGTCTTTTCGATAAATAATAAACAGCGAGATTGAGCCTCGCTGTTTATTTTTTAATTAATCACCCAGTCCTAGACGTTCAAAGATATCATCCACTCGTTTGGTGTAGTAAAGAGGATTAAAGATTTCGTCGATTTCTTCTTGTGTGAGACGTGATGTCACTTCTGAATCTGCTTCAAGAAGCGGTTTAAAGTCTACTTGGTTGTCCCAAGAGTAGGCTGTTTTTGGTTGCACCAAGTCATAGGCTTGCTCACGGGTCATGCCTTTTTCAATCAAGGTCAACATAGCGCGTTGGCTGAAAATCAAACCAAATGTCGAGTTCATGTTGCGGATCATGTTTTCTGGGAAGACTGTCAAGTTTTTGACGATATTTCCAAAACGGTTGAGCATGTAGTCAATCAAGATGGTCGTATCTGGTG
This sequence comes from Streptococcus mitis, assembly GCF_002096815.1. Lineage (GTDB taxonomy): Bacteria > Bacillota > Bacilli > Lactobacillales > Streptococcaceae > Streptococcus > Streptococcus mitis_AD. Next base: position 39,345 of record NZ_NCVJ01000018.1, on the reverse strand, counting down.
TGATGATGCGCTCAGCTGATGAGTGGGAAATGTCGCGTTCGTGCCAGAGAGCCACGTTCTCATAGGCTGTAATCATGTGACCACGGATGACACGCGCAAGACCTGTCATGTTCTCAGAACTGATAGGATTGCGCTTGTGAGGCATTGCTGAAGACCCTTTTTGCCCTTTAGCAAAGAATTCTTCTACTTCGCGTTGTTCAGACTTTTGCAAACCGCGAATCTCAGTCGCCATGCGCTCAATAGAAGTCGCGATGCTGGCAAGAACTGCAAAGTACTCAGCGTGAAGGTCACGAGGAAGAACCTGTGTTGAGATTTCTTGAGCACGGATACCAAGCTTGTCGCAGACGTATTGTTCTACAAATGGTGGAATGTTAGCAAAGTTCCCAACCGCACCAGAAATCTTACCAGCTTCCACTCCAGCAGCCGCATGCTCGAAACGCTCGATATTGCGCTTCATTTCGCTGTACCAAGTTGCCAATTTAAGACCAAAGGTTGTAGGCTCAGCGTGCACGCCGTGGGTACGCCCCATCATGATGGTGAACTTATGCTCCTTAGCCTTATCAGCGATGATGTTGGTGAAGTTTTCAAGGTCACGACGGATGATATCGTTTGCCTGCTTGTAAAGATACCCGTAGGCCGTGTCCACCACGTCGGTAGAAGTCAAACCATAGTGGACCCACTTGCGCTCTTCACCAAGAGTCTCAGAAACCGCACGTGTGAAGGCCACCACATCGTGGCGAGTCTCCTGCTCGATTTCCAAAATGCGGTCGATGTCAAAGTCTGCCTTCTCGCGAATCAAAGCCACATCTTCCTTAGGGATTTCCCCCAACTCAGCCCATGCTTCATCAGCCAAGATTTCCACCTCAAGCCAAGCACGGTATTTATTTTCTTCACTCCAAATGTTCGCCATCTCAGGGCGAGAGTAACGGTTGATCATGTTGTTTCTCCTATATTAAATCATTTTTTTAAATATCAAACTAAAAGTTTCAATAAATTTAGCACTCCATATCTCCCACCATTTACTATCTTGATTTTTATCGCATTTTTCTTCTTCACTGATAATTTTAGACCTCAAAATTTCATTATCCATTATCCTATTTTCGTATTCTTCACCACCGTAAAAAATACAGTCTCTTAGCTCTGAATATTGGACTTCCGGAGATGATTTAATATTATTATATAAGTCTTTAGCCTTTGATTTCCCTAATTTGATTTTTGAAGTAATTATAATCGTTCCAAGAGAATAAGCTGTAAGTAAAAGAAATCTTATAACTGAAAGTTCAGAAGTTAAGGAATGAATTTCAAAAGAAATATACATCTCCCTAAATCTTTTTATTAATTCAATAGCATCAGGATTCTCTTTAAAAAATGAGATAACCTCTGTAGATAAATTTAACTTCATTAGCGTTTCAAGTGTAATTGATTCATTTGAAATTTGTCCATTAATTTCATTTATTATATAATATTGAAAAAAATATTCAAGAAGAAGCGGAACAAGTAAAGTAGTCAACACTCCAAATAGCCATGTCATGTTTGTTATTTTTCTTAAAGAATGCAATGGTAATAATATTGCAAAAACACTATATGCTATGAAAACCAAAATTATGTAAACTACAATAGATTTTATATCTGAAAATGACTTTACATAATCTAAAGTAAATAAAAGCATTGCTAAAGGAATAAGATAATAATATAATCCTGTTAAATAATTTTTAGCTGCAATAATTATGCCAGCCAATGCTATAATCATTGCTCCGATTGCTACTATAGCAATTAATCCTTTAAATGCCACTAGATTAAGTGAATTTAACACAGAAATAACTACAAGAATTACCATAAAACCTATATTTGTTAAATAATAAACTGCAGCACCTAATTCCCGCCTTTTCTTTAAATCCGTTTTATATCCTTTTTCAGTAATAAAAAAATACTTTCTTCTCCGAATTTCCTTTAACAAACCCCATTTTAATTGCACCCAGTTGACCATTTTCTTTTTCCAAAAAAATAGTAAGCCAACAAAAATACATACCGCTACTAATTTAACTAAGTAGCTAGGATGTATAAATAGCGTAATTCCAAGATATCCTAGCATGATAGATATGAGTTTTTGCAATTCTAGTTGCTTTTTCATAATCTTCAATCTAATTTTTAAATCAATTTTTCTAAGTGCTCTTTAAAAGGTCTTTGAATAATTTTCCTAGCATTAGATATATTCTCATCGGTTCTATACGTTTCTAATGCTTCATTTAACTTGCTGACAGCTAGTTTAAGTTCCATTCCTTTAGCAAGCATTAACCAAACAATATAAAATCTCATTTGCTTTGTTGATTCTTTATGTATAAGACTATAGTATTGCTCTATCTCCCTGTATGTTCTATACAATGTTATCAACTCATCAAAATCTAATTGTTCATTAAATATGTCATCATAAAATCTATTAAAAAGCGCTCCCTTTTGATTTGTAACAACTTCAGGATAACCCATTTTAGAATATATAAGCTGGGCCATAACCTCCATTGTAATAGACTCCTCAGAAATCTCTATACTTCTATCAACTTTTCTAATATACATAATTCCATATTGTTTCAGATATTCTTCAATCTTAATTTGTATATTGCTTATTGATTTTAAATCTACAGGAGAAATAGCATTTTGACTATTAGTGTATTCGGCTATATTATTTGTTAATGTCTTATCATTTTCAGTTTGGAAAATTCTAACTAGAATTTCTGCATTAGATAATTTTTCTTCATCAAAATCAGCATCTTTATATTTATAAATCGTTCTTAGAGTCTGTCCTCCATTCACAATTTGAAAACCATCTAAAGAGCACTTTAACTTTTGATTTGCATTAATCTTTTGAGCAGTAATCTTATTCGCAGTCATGGTAATACCATTATTAAACATAAAAAATCGATTAGGAGCGCTATCAATAGATTTCAAAATATTTTTATTAAACTTTGTACTTCCCAAATAGCCTCGAACATTATCATATAACAATCCAATATCTAGCTCCACTTCTGATAATTTAGAATAATCTTCAATCGAATATTGTTCTTTCAACTCATCATCTTTACAAGTCAGCCTAATCAAAGTAATTAAAGGTAATTTAACCAAGTATGATTGTGAGGATGACATGGGATCATCTTTAAAAGTCATTACAGAATCAGAATCAACGATAAATGTTGCTTTTCTATCTTCTGGTTTTTCTGAAACAAATTCTATAATTTCGTCCAAACTAATTGTTACTATCTCAACATCATTACTATCAATGAATGATTTAACTTCATTAACATTTAAATTTAACTTATGATTTTCATTAGATACTAAATATAACTGCGTGTTCCAAATATCATTAGAATTATATTTATCAATTATTGACTGAACTGTAATTCTAGTTAGTTCATCTAAACCTTCAGTATTCTGAGCATAAACTGCATTTAAAAACTTAGTACTATCACTAACTGTATTTAAAGCTTGAGACTTGTCAGGATTAAACCTCTCACGATACTTAAAATTAAAAAGCTTAATGTCATAGTTCTCTTCGTCTATATAAACAGCATCAATACCTAAATCATTATTTGTGACACCATATAATTTACGATGAAAATCGGTATCAATAACCATCTTTTCTACATCTTCAACGTCTGTTACATCTGTAATACAAGAAAGAATGAATAAGTAAAAGCCAAGTCTTGATTTCTCCTCATCTGTAATTTCACCAACTGGTTCCTTTTTTAGTTTACCAAAATATTTTCTTGAAATTTTATTTACCAACTTAAAATCATTTAATGTTCCCATTTAAAAACTCCTCTATATGAATAAAATAATATATATTAAGCTATCTTCTAAAAAAGACGGTTAATTTCACTTTTTAAAAATCAATCCCCTCCCCAAACTCAACCACCTCATCCGGCTCATCACTAAACAAAGTCACATGTCCCATCTTGCGGTTGTGCTTCGCTTCTATTTTACCATACATGTGGAGGTGGACGCTTGGATTTTCTGTCACATATTTTTCAGCGGTCTCGACGTGCTGGCCGAGAACATTGAGCATGACAGCAGGCGCATGGAGTTTGATAGATGGTAATGGTGCTCCCAGAACACCTAAAATATGGGTATCAAACTGGGAGAAGTCACAAGCTTCGATCGAGTAGTGTCCAGAGTTGTGTGGTCGAGGAGCAATTTCATTGACAATGATGTCATCAGCAGTCGCAAACATTTCCACGCAGAGCGTTCCAGATAGCTTGAGCTGTTCTGCAATTCGCACTGCCATAGCTTTAGCCTTGTCTGCTAGACTTTCTGAAATGCGAGCAGGCACGATGGTCTTAGACAAGATATTGTTGCGGTGGATATTTTCCTGAACTGGGAAAACCGTTACGTCCTTGCCATTTCCTGACACGATGACAGAAATTTCAAGGTCAAAGTTGACAAATTCTTCCAAAACGCAATCTGCTGAGTCAGCTAGCGCATAGGCTTCTGCCAAATCTGCTTCTGAGCGAATAACCTTTTGTCCATGCCCATCATAGCCACCAGTCGCAGTCTTGAGGACATAGTTTTTAGACAGGTCAATATCTGCCAAATCTTGGCTTGAGGTCACAACATTGTAAGGTGCCACAGTGACTTGAGCCTTGTTGGAGAGAAAGTCCTTTTCAAAAATGCGATTTTGGGAAATGCGGAGCAGGTCTGTCCCTTGAGGAAGCTGACCTTCTTTGATAACCGCATCCAAACCGTCAGCATCGACATTTTCAAACTCATAGGTAAGGACATCGCAACGCTCAGCCAACTGACGCAGAGCATCCACGTCATTATAAGGCGCAACAATGATTTCCGCTACGCGAGAGGCTGGGCAATCAGCCGCAGGATCCAGCGCGATAACCTTGTGACCCATGTAGATAGCAGAAATGGCCACCATTTGACCCAGCTGGCCGCCACCGATAATTCCGATTGTTTTAGATGAGCTCATTTGACGACTCCTCTGCGATTTTTCCCTGTTCTTCTGCGAAATCTGCCAATGCTGTCGCGATAGCCTGATCCTCTACTGACAGGAGACGGAGGGCGAAGAGAGCCGCATTGGTCGCACCCGCGTCCCCGATAGCCATGGTTGCGACTGGTACACCACCCGGCATCTGTACGATAGAGTAGAGTGAGTCCACGCCACTAAGGGCACGAGATTTGACTGGCACGCCGATGACTGGAAGAGTTGTTTTGGCAGCTACCATTCCTGGCAAATGGGCTGCGCCTCCAGCACCTGCGATGATGACCTTGATGCCACGGCTACGTGCTTCTTCAGCATGTCTGAACATAAGGTCTGGTGTGCGGTGGGCAGAAACAACCTTCTTTTCGTAGACTACACCGAAGCGATCTAGAACTTCTGCTGTTTTTTGCATGGTTGCCCAGTCGGATTTTGAGCCCATGATGATGGAAATAATTGGTTTAGTCATAATTTTTCCTTTTTTCTTCTTTTTTGATAATGGTCTTAGGTGGTGGGGACGGAAGCAAACCTTCGGTTTCATTCCTAAACTTTGAGCCTAGGGTCTCAAAGTTTCCCTAGACCAGAACAAATACTGTTCTGGTCTTTTCACCACGGCGACCATTATCTTACTTTGGCTCGCTTTCGCTCGCCATGACAAATTTAGTAACTGTTAATCTTTTATAGCCTTACTTCCGATATCGGTTCGGTAGAAGAGCCCTTCTGTGTTTTGTTTGTTAAGTTCGCTGTAGATAGTGTTTTGAGCTTCTTTGACGGTGTCTGCTGTGGTAACGAGCATATAGACACGTCCACCGTTTGATAGCAGTGCTCTGCTATTTTCCGCAAACTTAGCCCCTGCATAATAGGTGATAATATCACATTCTGTCTTGGCTGGTAACTTGACACCTTTTTCATAGTCTAGCGGATAACCGTTGGATGCGACAACCACACCCAGAGTCACACCCTTGTCCGTCCAGGTGATGTTTGGCTCCTTGCCATCAAGGATATCCGTAATATTTTGTGCAAAGTCAGATGTCAAACGAGGCAAGATAATCTGAGTTTCAGGATCTCCAAAGCGAGCGTTAAACTCTATGACTTTGGATCCATCAGCTGTCAAGATAAGACCCGCATAAAGGATACCCAGATAAGGGCGACCTTCTTTAATCATACCTTCTAGGACTGGCTTGACAATGGTGTCAACCGCTGTATCAACTACACTCTGTGGTAAGTGTGGAACTGGCGCATAGGCACCCATACCGCCCGTGTTAGGCCCCTTATCGCCATCGTAGGCACGTTTGTGGTCCTGAGCTGTTGGCATGATGTAGAACTTATCACCATTGACAAAAGCAAATAGTGAAAATTCCTCTCCTTCGAGAAATTCCTCGATAACCACACGCGCACCTGAGTCACCAAATTTATTGTCCAAAAGCATCTCGTGAGCTGCTTCGACCGCTTGCTCGACTGTCTCAGCAACAACGACACCTTTCCCAAGTGCCAAACCATCCGCCTTGACCACGATAGGTGCCCCATGCTTTTCGATATAGACCTTGGCTTCCTCGAAATCTGAGAATGTGCTATAGGCTGCTGTCGGAACGCCGTATTTGACCATGATTTCCTTGGCAAAATCCTTGGACCACTCCAGCTCAGCTGCCAATCTTGTCGGACCAAAGGCTTTGAGACCCGCTGCATGGAAATCATCCACGATACCAGCCGCAAGGGCGTCATCTGGCCCGATAAAGGACCAAGCAACATCGTTGGCTTTTGCAAACTCAACCAATTTAGAATGTTCGGAAATAGAGATATTTACCAACTCCAAACCATCAAGAGTCATCCCATCATTCCCAGGAGCAACAAAAACCTTTTCTACCTCTTTTGACTCAAGCAACTTCTTAGCAATCGCATGTTCACGACCACCCGAACCGACAACTAACAGCTTCATTCCTCAACCTCTTTTGCGAATTATTTACTAATATTATATCACAAACGTTCGTTTTAATCTTGTTTCACTCCGCATTTTTACGCAAAAAAGGAAAGAAACTGTTTTCTTCCCTTTAACGTTCTTAATGTCTAAAATGTCTCACTCCTGTGAAGACCATAGTCAAGCCATATTTATCCGCAGCTTCGATAGACTCTTGGTCACGGACCGATCCACCTGGCTGGATGATAGCCTTAATACCTGCTTTGGCGATTTCTTCCACATTATCCGCAAATGGGAAGAAGGCATCCGAAGCAAGCACAGCGCCGTCCAGACGGTCTTTAGCTTGGTCAATGGCAATACGGACTGAAGCCACACGGTTGGTTTGACCAGGGCCAACACCGAGTGTCATGTGGTCATTAGTGATGATAATACCGTTTGATTTGACGTACTTGATAGCCTTCCAAGCGAACTCAAGTGCTGTCGATTCTGTCTCAGTTGGTTGGCGTTTGGTCACCACTTGCCAGTCAGCTGGGCTTTCTTTCACCACGTCTTGGTTTTGCACAAGGAGACCACCAACTACACCTGTGTATTCTGCTTCCACTTCGCTGGCATCTTGAGCATCAAATGGTAAGGCAAGGATACGCAAGTTTTTCTTTTTGTTGGTCAAAATGGCTAGCGCTTCATCCGTATAGTTTGGTGCAATGATGATTTCAAGGAAAATACCATGCATCTTTTCAGCTGTCGCAGCATCCACCTGACGGTTGAGAACGACAATTCCACCGAAGATAGACACTGGATCAGACTCATAAGCGTAGGCCCAAGCAGTCTCAATGTCATTAGCCTGACCGATTCCACATGGGTTCATGTGTTTGAGAGCCACAACGGTTGGACGATCTTTAAAATCACGGATGATACGAATAGCTGCATCCGCATCGCGGATATTGTTGAATGACAGTTCCTTACCGTTAAGCTGTTTCGCTGAAGCAATGGAGTAATCCGTCGGCAAGGCTTTTTGGTAGAAATCGGCATCCTGTTGAGGATTTTCCCCATAGCGCATAGCTTGTTTGAGATCATAGGTCAAGGTCAACTTTTCAGGCTTGCTCTCGCCGACCTGAGCTGTAAAATACTCTGCAATCAAGGCATCATAAGCCGCAGTGTGGCGGAAAACCTTGGCTGCTAAACGTTGGCGCGTTTCGTAAGTCGTTTCACCATTGGCTGCCAATTCGTCCAAAACCACTGTATAGTCTGCAGGGTCTACCACAACCGTCACGCTGGCATGATTCTTCGCTGCCGAGCGAAGCATAGATGGCCCGCCGATATCGATATTTTCAACTGCATCAGCGTAAGTTACGTCTGGTTTGAGAATCGTTTCTTTAAAGGGATAGAGATTGACCACTACAAGGTCAATGAGCTCGATTTGATTGTCTTTGGCCGCTTCTAGGTGGCTATTCAAGTCGCGCCGAGCAAGGAGCCCACCGTGGATATTTGGATGGAGGGTCTTAACACGACCGTCCATCATTTCTGGAAAACCAGTCACATCATCGATGGCAATGGTGTCCACCCCAGCAGTATCAAGGGCAACCTTAGTTCCACCAGTCGAGATAATCTCCCAACCAAGTTTTTTAAGTTCTTGGGCAAATTCAACAATGCCCGCTTTGTCTGAGACGCTGATTAAGGCGCGTTTAGTCATGTTTTTTCCTTTCATTTTCAAACTCTCTACCTACGAATTTTTCGATTCATAAAGTGTAGGGAGACGATTACCAAGACTCCCAAAATTACTGTCAGTAAAAATCTCCCCCAATAGGGAATCTCTGGGAAGAAAAAATTTACCAGTAAACGTAGAATGATTGCCAAGGTAATCAAGGCAAGTGTTTCCAACCATTTTTTCATTTACTTGTCCAACAATTCTCTAATAACTTCCGGATACAACTTGTACTCTGCTTCATGAATACGTTCTTCAAAGCTGGCAATGGTATCATCAGCTAGTCGCGGTACACGTACTTGTTTGATGACCTTGCCTGTATCCACACCTGAATCCACCCAATGAATGGTCACGCCGCTCTCAGCAACGTCAGCATTCCAAGCATCCTCAATCCCATGAGCTCCTGGAAATTCTGGCAAGTAGGCCGGATGAATGTTGATAATCCTGCCTTCATAAGCTGCCAGTAAAGTAGGCCCAACAATTTTCATGTAGCCTGCTAGGCAAACCCAGTCAATCTGGTGCTCTTCCAAGAGTTCGACAAGGGCCTCTTCGTAGTCTGCCTTGCTCTCAAACTCCTTGAGTTCAAAAGCATAGGACAGAACGCCGAGCTTGTCTGCACGTTCGAGCACATAGGCGTCACGATGGTCTGAAAAGACAAACTCTACTGGAAATTGTTCCGCTATCACCTGAAAATTTGAGCCATTACCAGAGGCAAAAACCGCTATTTTTTTCATTTGATGATGACACTTTCGTTTTCTTTCTTGACGATACGACCAATTTCATAGACTGGTTCATCCAACAATTCCTTGACACGACTTACATTTTCAGGGCTAACTGCTAGCATAAGTCCCATACCCATATTGAAGATTTCAAACATTTCTTCGTGTTTGATCTGACCGTATTTTTCAAGGGCTTTGAAAATTGGTAAAACTGGAACCTTGTCTTCCTCAATCTCAGCAGCCAAGTCAGCTGCAAACATACGAGGGACATTCTCAATAAAGCCACCACCAGTGATGTGGGCAATGCCGTTGACCAAGCCTTCCTTGATAAGTGGTAAAACAGCCTTGACATAGATACGAGTTGGCTCAAGAAGAACTTCCTTGAGTTGCTTGCCTTCTAATTCTGGCAAGATTTCCTCACCTGTGTAATCCGCAAAGACACGACGGACGAGAGAGTAACCATTGGAATGAATCCCACTTGAAGCAAGTCCGAGAAGAACATCTCCCTCTGCCACTTTTGAACCGTCAATGATTTGAGATTTTTCAGCCACACCGACCGCAAAACCAGCCAAGTCATAGTCATCTTCGCCGTACATGCCAGGCATTTCAGCTGTTTCCCCACCGATGAGGGCTGCGCCTGCCTGCACACATCCTTCTGCCACACCAGCAACCACTTGTTCTAGCTTAGCCGGTTCATTCTTCCCTGTCGCTACGTAGTCAAGGAAATAGAGGGGTTCCGCACCTGCAGCAATGATATCATTGACACACATGGCCACACAGTCCTGACCAATAGTATCGTGCTTGTCGTACTTAATAGCCAGCATGAGCTTGGTTCCGACACCATCAGTCCCTGAAATCAAGACGGGCTCTTTGACACCTGTTTTTGAAAGATCAAACATGCCACCAAAGCCACCAAGAGCTCCCATGACACCTGCACGCTCCGTACGAGCCACGTGCTTTTTAATCCGTTCAACAACTTCATAACCCGCTTCAACATCCACACCAGATTGAGCGTACACATTTTTATTTGCCATTTTATTTTTCCTTTTCTTTAATGGAGAATCTTCAGTAACTCACTTGTAAAAACTGGTCTTTTCTTCCAAACTTCTACGATAGTCTTCTTCATAGTCGTAGAGAGGCGTTGGGTAATCACCATCAAAATAAGCGACACAGAGACCGCCATTTGGCGCATCTGTTTCAATACCAATTGAATCAATCAACCCCTCAACAGAAAGGTAAGTCAGGCTGTCAGCTCCAATTATTTGACGAGTTTCTTCAACCGTATGATTGGCCGCAATCAGTTCCTGACGAGTCTGGATATCAATCCCGTAGAAGCATGGATAAGCTAGCGCTGGGCTTCCAATTGCAACGTGAACCTCAGTCGCCCCTGCTTCCTTTAAAAGCTGAACGATACGACGAGAAGTTGTTCCACGTACAATAGAGTCATCAATCATAACCACACGCTTGCCTTTGACAACACCAGAAACTGCAGACAATTTCATCCGCACCCCTTGCTCCCGCAATTCTTGAGTCGGTTGAATAAAGGTCCGCTGCGTGTATTGGTTCTTGATAAGACCCATTTCATTTGGCAAACCAGATTCTTCCGCAAATCCCATAGCCGCGCTGAGGGAAGAATTGGGCACACCGACCACGATATCCGCCTCATGCTTGAATTCACGCGCCAATTGTGCACCCATACGTTTACGTGCCGTATGGACATTGACACCATGAATGTTAGAATCAGGGCGAGCAAAATAGATATACTCCATAGAACAGATTGCTAACTGGGTATCATCTGTATAGCTGTCATACTGGATTCCCTTGTCATCAATGATCACAATCTCACCTGGCTTCAAATCACGAATCCATTCAGCACCAATAACCTCAAAAGCACAGGTTTCAGAGGAAACAACCACCGCTCCGTTGGCCATTTTCCCGATAGAAAGGGGACGGAAACCATTTGGGTCAAGAGCCGCAATCAACTTGTCCTCAAACAGCAAGATATAGGCAAAACCACCTTTAACTAGGCTGAGCGCCTCCTTGATTTTGCCCATCAGACTAGGATTGTGACTGCGACGAATGAGGTGAGCCAAGATTTCAGAGTCCGAAGTCGCACTGAAAATCGCGCCTCTTTGTTCCAGTTCTTTCTTGAGAGAGGCTGCATTGGTCAGATTTCCATTATGAGCCAACCCAAACTGCATATCATGAAAACGGAAGAGGAAGGGCTGGATGTTATCTACAGAAGCTTCGCCAGCAGTCGCGTAACGCACATGCCCAATCGCACCAGTCCCCGTCAATTTATCTAAGTTAGCAGGATTTCTGAAGACTTCTGATAAAAGTCCCATGTCACGATGGCGCTTCAATTGTCCCTGATCATTGGAGAGGATTCCTGCCCCCTCCTGACCACGGTGCTGAAGACTATGGAGACCAAAATAGGTCAATTTAGCAGCATCTGGATGTCCCCAGATACCGAAAACACCACATTCTTCATTAAGAGATTTTACTTCGTATGTCATTTTATATACCTAATTTTTATTTGTGTAGCACCAAGAGCTAAATCTACATGACTTTTACATTACTGATACTATCTATTAGAAAATCTGTAAGTCTTATTTTCCAGTAAAGTATTTAACCGCTGACGCGAACAGGTGCTGGTCTTTATTTCCTGGGATATTTTGGAAAAGACCATCCTCATAACGTTCTGAGTGTCCCATCTTACCGATGATTTGGCCGTTCTTGCTAGTAATTCCCTCTATAGCATTTACAGAACCATTTGGATTGTACTTAGAGTCCATACTTGGTTTGCCGTCAAAGTCAACGTATTGGCTGAAAATTTGTCCATTGTCACGGAGTTCAGCGAATTCATCAGCCGTCACGACAAACTTCCCTTCACCGTGTGAAATAGGAATAGCGTGAATATCGCCCACTTGCACCGCAGCTAACCATGGTGAGTTAGTATTGGCAATGCGAGTTTCCACCATCTTGGCCACGTGTTGGTTGGCATCATTGTAGAAGAGGGTTGGACTAGTACTGCTAGCATCTTCAAAGTTTCCGTATGGAAGAAGACCTGATTTGACCAAAGCCTGGAATCCATTACAGATACCGATAATCAAGCCACCACGAGCGATAAAGCTATCAATAGCTACACGCACTTTTTCATTAAGCAGGATGTTGACGATAAACTTGGCTGAACCATCTGGCTCATCTGCAGCTGAGAATCCACCTGCAAAGAAGAGAATGTTAGCCTTGCCGATGTTGTCAACCATAGTTTCAACTGAATTGACAATGGCTTCTTCATTCAAGGTCACAAATGGCACCAAGTTGACCTCTGCGCCTTCTTTTTCAAATGCCTTAGCTGAATCATATTCCGAGTTGGTGCCCGGGAAGACTGGGATATAAACCACCGGTTTTTCAACTTTTTCTTTAGCTTGGATGACTGTGTTAGTAGCGACAGCTGGAACTTCTGCTAGTTCTTTGGCTTGTGCAAATTCTGTTGGGTAAACTTCTTCCAATTTGCCTTGGAAGGCACTGTCAAGTTTGTGTCCATCTAGCTTCACACCGTTGACAAGAAGTGTAAAGTCTACTTTAGTTTGTCCAATCTTCTCTACTCCAGTAATTTCTTCAGGAGATGTGAAGACAAATCCGCCTAATTGAGCTGTCAAAGAACTTTCAAGTTCAGAAAAGGTTACCTCTGCACCGATATGATTTCCAAAAGTAGCAAGAGCCAAGCTTTCAAGCACACCACCATATTTGACAGCTGAAGCTGCCGTCACTTTGTGAGCCTTTTGAAGTGCTTCAAACCGAGCAAAATTTCTCTTAATCAAGTCAAAATCAATCTCTGCTGAGAGTTCTTGACCTGGGATGTAGTAGATATTTTCACCAGCAGTTTTGAACTCTGGAGAGAGGACCTTACGGCTATCTGCCGTCGTCACCCCAAAGGCTACCAAGGTTGGTGGCACTGTCAATTCTTCAAAAGTACCAGACATAGAGTCCTTACCACCGATAGATGGCAAACCAAGCTGAATTTGTGCCTCAATAGAGCCTAGGAGAGCTGCTACTGGCTGACCAAAACGTTCAGCCTGCTTATCCATGCGTTCGAAATACTCTTGGTAAGAGAAGCGAGCCTTAGACCAGTTGGCACCAGCAGCAACCAAACGAGCAGTTGCTTCAATCACCGCATAGGCAGCACCGTGGTATGGAGACCATTCAGCTAGATAAGGGTTGAAACCTTGAGCCATGACTGACGCAGTATGAGTCACACCGTGTTGAACTGGTAATTTCTGCACAGAAGCCTCAGTTGGTGTGAGTTGGTAGCGACCACCAAGTGGGTGATTAACCGTAGAACGTCCAACAGAGCAGTCAAAGATAGTCTGTAATCCTTTTTGACTCGCATGATTCAAATCAGATAGAACCGTAAGGGTATCTGCTTCAAGTGTATCAGAGTTTGTTGTGCGCTCTTCTGGAAGCTTGACATCCTTGTCCACCACCTTTGCATCAACGACCACGCGCACACCGTTTGTATCAAGGAAACGACGTTCCAAGTCGACAATGGTTTCACCATTCCAGTGCATGACTAGATTTGGTTTTTCAGTCACTGTCGCCACCACAACAGCATCAATATTCTCTTTGTTACATTCAGCAACGAAGGCATCTACATCCTCAGGACGAACCACGACTGCCATCCGTTCTTGAGATTCAGAGATGGCAATTTCGGTACCATTCAAGCCCTGGTATTTAAGAGGAACCTTGTTAAGGTCAATTTCAAGACCGTCTGCCAATTCACCGATGGCTACACAGACACCACCTGCTCCAAAGTCATTGGACTTCTTGATAAGACGAGTGACATCACCATTACGGAAAAGGCGCTGAATCTTGCGTTCTTCGATGGCATTCCCTTTTTGAACCTCAGCACCGGCAGTCTCTACAGACTCAACTGTTTGAACCTTAGAAGAACCTGTCGCACCACCGACACCATCACGTCCAGTCTTACCTCCAAGGAGAATAATCACATCTCCCGCTTCCGGTTTTTCACGAACGACATTGCCCTTAGGAGCCGCTCCGACAACAGCACCAAGCTCCATGCGTTTAGCTACAAAGCCTGGGTGGAAGTATTCACGAACGTAGGTTGTTGCAAGCCCAATCTGGTTACCGTATGAAGAATAACCATGAGCAGCTGTTTTAGAAATGACTTGTTGTGGCAATTTCCCAGCGCGAGTTTCTGAAATCGGTGCGGTAATATCTCCAGCACCTGAGATACGCATAGCTTGGTAAACATATGATCGACCTGACAATGGGTCACGAATGGCTCCACCGATACAAGTAGCAGCCCCACCAAATGGCTCAATCTCTGTTGGGTGGTTGTGGGTTTCGTTCTTGAACATGAGGAGCCATGGCTCTTTCACACCATCAACGTCCACTTCGATTTCGACTGAGCAAGCATTGATTTCGTCTGACACTTCCATATCATCCAAACGTCCATTAGCACGCTCATAACGACCGAAAATAGTCGCCATATCCATCAAGGTTTGAGGTTTTTCAGAACGCCCCAACTCATCGCGCATAGCGATATACTTGTCATAGGTCGCCTGCAATTGTTTTTGGAATTTAGAAGCCGAGAAATCAATCTGTTTCAACTCTGTCTCAAAAGTCGTGTGACGGCAGTGGTCAGACCAGTAAGTGTCCAAAACCTTGAGTTCTGTTTCCGTCGGCACGCGCCCGATTGACTTGAAATAGTCTTGGATAAAGAGCAAATCATCCACTTCCATGGCCATCCCTTGCTCAGCCTTGTAGCGAGCAAAGTCTTCTGCTGTATAGCTTTCAAAGAAAGTCAATTTCGGAATGGTCTTGTCTGACTCTGAAAATTCCTGCTTGGCAATCTCTGTCGTGATGTCCTTGAAACGAGAATCAACTGGATTGAGCAGGTAGTTCTTGACCGCTTCTAATTCAGTCGCATCAATATCCTTATTCACCAAGTAAAGTTGGGCTGTATTAACCGTTACATCACTCGAGCTACCTAGCAAGAGCAAGGCTTCCTGCGAAGATGCTGCACGCTGGTCAAACTGCCCTGGTAGGCTTTCAAGCGCAAAGAAAGCATAGTTGGCAAGATCCGCCTGCACAGCTGCTTCGTCCAAAACATGGTCTGTCACCTGCTCAGAGAAGATGTGTTTCTCTGCAGGTGCAAACAAGTCCTCTGCCAAGTTAAAGACATCATACACTTGCACAATGCGAATGCTTTTCAAGCTTGAAAGCCCCAAGTTATGCTGGAGTTCTCTTACCAAACTCTCTGACTTTACCTGAAAATCAGCCTTTTTTTCAACAAAAATACGTTTATCCATCAATTCTTATTCCTTTATTTCAGCTCTTGCAATATCCCCAACGACCTTGAGGGTGTTATTTCAATTCCTGCAACTTTTCCCAAACAATCTCATAAACATCTGTTAATTCACCTAGACCCCTACGGAAAACATCCTTGTCCATGTGGTTGCCATCCGCATCCCATAAACGGCAGTTATCTGGTGAAAATTCATCTGCTAAGATAATCTTGCCATCCTTATCAAAACCAAACTCTAGCTTAAAGTCAATCAACTTAAGCCCAATCTCAGCAAACCAGACTTTCAAGAGTTCATTGATTCGACGAGTTTCTTCCTTCAAGTAGGAAATCTGCTGGTCATCCGCAATCTGTAGGAATTTCACATGTTCGTCATTGATAAACGGGTCATCCAAATCATCATTTTTGTAGTAAAATTCGACAATCGGAGTCTCAAATGCAATACCTTCGTCTACGCCAAAACGTTTTGAAAAGGAACCAGCTGTATAGTTGCGAAGCACGACTTCCAGAGGAATAATCTTAACCTTTTTATTGAGTTGTTCCGTGTCTGAAAGTTTCTCCACAAAGTGAGTCGCCACACCAGCCGCATTTAATTTCTCAAAAATAAAAGATGAAATCTGATTATTCAACACTCCCTTACCTGCAATCTGCTCCTTCTTAACACCATTGAAAGCAGTCGCCTGGTCCTTGTAAGTTGAAATAATAAGATTTTCATCCTCAGTTGTATAGATGTCTTTAGCTTTTCCCGAATAGATCAATTGTTTTGACATTTTAAAGTTCGCCTTTCGTATTACTTGAGCACATTCTACCATAAAAAACCTAAAATTACAAGAATTTAACCGAATAAATAACGTAGCACTCTCAAAAATCATAAAGAAAAAACTGCAAGAAGAATCTTTCTCACAGTTTTAAAGTCATTTAACTCTAAAAACACGAACATTACTCTTTGTTCAAAAATTGATCCAAATAATAACGTAGGTAACTTTTCTTGCCCGTAATCATCTGCAGACGACCTTCCACCCCATATCGAAGTTTTTCAGCCTGCTCAGAAGTTAGATTAGTCTCCGCCTCGATTTTAAAGAAATTCCCTTTCTCAGTCTTAGTAGCTGTCGTATCAATGCTTGTAATAGTAGAATCTAGGAAAAGTTGATTCTTGGCATCATGAGTCGTCGTATAGCGAACAGAATCACCGACCTTGATTCTTGCTACATCTTTTGAACTTAGATAGGCTGTGAGTTTAGCTTTTCCTTCTCTTTCCAAAGATGGATAGAGTTGGGCTAGTAGGGTACCTTCTGCTACCATGGTAGAATCACTAGACTCAGGATTAAGGTGAAGCACCCCATCCTCACTAGCCGTAATTTTCCCCTTGTCTAGAAGACTTCCCTGAATCTTCTTGCCTGACTCTGCTTCCAAGATTTTCTGGTCTAGAAGGATCAATTCCTGACCAACCTTTGCCAAGTGTTGGGATTTGAGGGACTCCAATTGACTACTTAAGCCTGACGCATAGGCTTGCTGGGTACCTGAACCTGCATACTGGACACGGTAAGTAGCAAGACTAGATTCTAACTGAGAAATCTGTGCTTCTACCTGAGCAACAGCCTGGTCCTTAGATTGTGGATTTTCCTCGCCCTGAGACTTATAGGACTGGTAGAGAGAGTAGGCCAGATTCTGACTGGCCAAGGAAGCACCTGTTTCAATAGCTGACTTAGCTGTCTGGTAATCGCGAATTTTAGCCTCTGTTTGGCTGATGAGGTTGCCGATTTCAGCTTGGGTTTGACTAGCTGCTGCATTCTGGGACGCGATGGTCTCATTTTGTTGCGATGTACTAGCCCTAAGACTGCCTGCTTGACTGATGTAGTCGCGAAAGGTGGCTTGGTAGCCAAACTTATCCTCCTCTGGAAAGTGATTCTCCCCTTCTTGCAGGCTCTTTTGCAAATATTCCAATTGCTTTTTTTGATCCTTGAGCATGTCCAACTGACTAGCATAGGCCTCCGCTTGGACACCCTCTGCCCCTTCTTGATATTGAACCAGAAGCTCCCCCTTCTTAACCAGCTTATTTTCTTCCAAATGATTGATAAGAATGCGATTGTTGCTAGTAGACTGGATACTTGCAAGAATACGACTAGGCTCGACAGTCGCTCTTGTAGACAAACTCATCTCCTTCTCTGCAAATGTTGCAAATCCAAGTAAAAACAAAAGCAGAAGGGACATGGGTACAATCACCCGACTGGAAAAATTATGATAACGACGATTATAAAACTCCGCACTTTCTAAAAATTCTGGTTTCATCCTCTCCTCTTTCTAGCTATTCACCAAATGGGCGTAAAAGCCATCCTGTGCAAGCAAATCAGCATGCTTTCCTTCTTCAACAATCTTGCCCTGATCCAAGACAACAACCTTCTCTGTCCGCTCAGCAATAGTCAAGCGGTGGGCAATGAAAATCAAGGTCTTGTCTAAAGCCATGAGATTATCGACAATTCGCTTCTCTGTCAAAATATCCAAACTGCTGGTCGCCTCATCCAAAATCAAGACCGGCGCATCTGTCAAGAGGGCACGCGCCAGAGCAATTCTCTGACGTTGACCACCTGAAATCCCTGCCCCATCCGAAGTCAATTCTGTCTGGTAATTCAGTGGCATGCGCTCAATGTCCTCCCGAATCTCTGCCAACTCGACCGCCCGTAAGATATCCTCTTGAGTCGTTCCCTCCTTGGCTCCCAAAAGAAGATTGTCCAAAATCGTTCCGTTAAAGACATAGGGCTGTTGAGGCAGATAGTTGATGTACTGGCGCAGGGCCTTTTTATCAATCTGATTGAGATTGACACTACCCAGACTAATCTCTCCCTGACTAGGGTCGTAAAAATTAACCATCATCTTGGCCAAGGTCGTCTTACCTGACCCTGAAATCCCCACAAAAGCTACTTTAGAACCTTGAGGAATGGTCAAATTGATATCCGACAAGACGTCTCGACCATAGCCATACTTGTAGGAAACCTGCTTGAAGTCCATATCTCCCTTCATCAAGCTCAAATCTTCAACCGTTTTCTTCTCCTCAAACTCCGAAGCTACCAGATAAACCTCATTCAGACGGTTATTGGCAACCTGCGCTGTCTGAAGCTTGGTTTGCAGATTGATGATATTTTCCAAAGGATTGGTAAAGTAAACAAGTAAGGTATTATAGGTAATCAACTGCCCCAAACTCATCTTGCCATCCATAACCAGAACAGCCCCCATCCAGAGAATGCCGACATTGAGCAAGAGATGGGCAATTTTTTTCAGAGCCTTTTGCTGACTCTCTGCCCGACTATAGGTAAAAGATTTTTTCAGATAATCCACAAATTCCTTGTCAATTTTTTGGTAACGCTGACTTTCACTGGTCAAGGACTTAATAGTCTCAATACCGTTGATGTCCTCAATGATAGAAGAAGACAGAACCGCATTGGCTTCCATGGTGTCCCGATTCATCTTTTCAAAAGGCTTCATAAAGGCAAAGATAATCACTGTGTAGATAGGAAGTGCCAATAAGGTCATGAAAAAGAGATTAGTATTTTGTGAAAATAAAACAAGGGAAATAATGACAACCGTTGACACATCTAGGAAAATCGAAAGAATGGTCGAAGCCAGCGCATCAATGATACTGTTAGCATCTGTAAAACGAGACACGATTTCCCCTGTACGACGTGTCGCAAAAAAGGACATAGGCAGGTGAAAAACATGCTTGATATAGGACAAAATCACGTCAATCGATAAGCGTTGCCCCAAAACAAGTAAGAGATACTCCTGAGCGTAAGACAAGATCTGCTGGAGGATATAGACGATAACCAGCCCAATCGAAATAATCCCCAACGTCGAACGCATCTGATCTGGCACATAGGTATCAATGATAGACTGTAGATAATAAGAACCCACAATGTTAATCAAGGTTACCAAGAGTGTCGCCAAAACGATATTGGCAATCAAGCCACGCTGCTTCACTAATATATGAATAAAAGAGAGCAGACCATTCTTTTGATCCTTATGAGGCTTGTAGTCTGGACTAGGTGCCATAAAAAGGGTCACTCCTGTCCACTCTTGCGAAAATCGCTCACGAGAAATCTTAGTCAACTTGACACCAGGATCTGGATCAGCGATATGGATCGTCTTCTTATCCTGCCCAATCACCACATAATAGTGGAGCAATTTCCCTTCCTTAAGCACATGAGCAACAAAAGGAAAGGTCAAATCTGGCAAGTCAAAGAGCGTCATATCCGCCTTAATGGCCCGCGTCTCAAAGCCAATCTCCTCTGCCACCTTGACCAAGCCCAAAGCCGTCGTCCCATCCATGGTCGTCTTGGCCAACTCTCGCAAGTGAGCCAAAGAATAATAACTACCATAGTAGCCAAAAACCATGGCTAATGAAGCTACACCACAGTCCATCTGATCCACCTGCGGACGATAGTGACGTTTCCCAAATTTCATATTCATCTCCTTTTTCCTAAACTCATCTGATAACAACTATCTTACCCCAATCCCCAAACAAAAACTGGACTTCCTCCCCAAATGCGCCTATCTCCCTCCCAAATGCACTTTTGGGATAAAAAAATAGGCAGAACAAACGTCCTACCTAAAATATAAATTTATTTCTTTTTCTTCCTAATTTTTTTGTCAATCATATATAAAACGATAATCGAAAATAGCGGTGGTACAATATAACTCTTTTCAGTCATTGTCAGCTGAAATCCCAGAGTTGCAAGTATCTTAAAGATGAAAATATTCATTAAAAATAGAAAAACAAATACTAAAAAATATTTTAAAATCTTATTCATTTCTTTTCTTCAACTTTCCTAATTTCTATACCTATTTTATCAAATTTTATCAAATTTTATCAAAAAATACATGTAAAACTCCAAATAAACACCTCATACTCAATGAAAATCAAAGAGCAAACTAGGAAGCTAACCGCAGGTTGCTCAAAGCACTGCTTTGAGGTTGTAGATAAGACTGACGAAGTCAGCTCAAAACACTGTTTTGAGGTTGTGGATAGAACTGACGAAGTCAGTAACCATACCTATACCAAGGCGACGCTGACGTGGTTTGAAGAGATTTTCGAAGAGTATGATTTTTCTAATTTCATTATATCCCCTCCTCAGATTTCTCCTGTCCCTAGAAAGACTAAATCTGTTCCTAAACGGTCGCTTGAACCAAAGAAAAAATTCCAAAGCAAGTGCCTTGGAACTCCTATATATACTCAACAATCATTTTTGTCATATCAAGAGTCATTGGTTGATAATATACATCAGGGTGCTTATTATGGCTCTATACGATTTGTAGTGAGTAAATCCTATCTGTATATTATGAAGCCTATTTTTGTGTAGACAAAAGTCCCATATGACCTATCATGAAAAGCGACAAAACAACGCATTAGAAAGATTCATATGGAACCATTACATTTTATCACACAACTACTCGATATTAAAGACCCTAATATCCAATTTGTGGATGTTGTTAATAAGGATACCCACAAGGAAATCATCGCTAAACTGGATTATGAGGCTCCATCTTGCCCTGATTGCAGAAGCCAAATGAAGAAATATGATTTTCAAAAACCGTCTAAGGTCCCTTACCTCGAAACGACTGGTATGCCTACTAGAATTCTTCTTAAAAAGCGTTGATTCAAGTGCTATCAGCTCTTGCTTTTCCACTTTCAGAATAAAGAGTCTGACAAATTTTTCGGACTCATTGAGGACAATCTAAAGAAGGTTCATCTTTTCTTTCAGACTATCTTTAAAACCTCTCTTAAGGACAAAGAGAAAATCCTTAATTCCCTTCAGTTACACTATTCCAACGCCAAACTGGAAGTGACCAATAATCTCATCAAACTTATCAAACGAAATACATTTGGTTTCAGGAACTTTGAAAACTTCAAAAAACGGATTTTTATCGCTCTGAACATCAAAAAAGAAAGGACGAAATTTGTCCTTTCTAGATCTTAGCTTTTCTTCAACCCACTACAGTTGACAAAGAGCCGAGTTTTTCACCCTGCAGAAATCAGACTCATTCACTTAGTATTCAGGGCTTTAAAGGTTCTCCCTCAGTTCGTCGAGCACTTGACGCCAAGCTTGAACAATCCTTTCTCTCAAATAGTTCCTTGCGAGATCATAAGAAGTCTGGTGCATAGACTTCAAGTCATTTTCTAAGATAAAAACGAGCTTCTCTGCCATGTCAGCAACCAATTCTTCTTCATTTCTATCCACACCATATGGAACTAGATAGCCATTTTTTCCATCCTGAATGAAGGTTGGATTACCATAACGAGCATCAAAACCAAGTAAGACCAACCCCGAACCAATGGCTTCCATCAGGGTTAAACCAAAGGTTTCCCACTGGGAAGTCGTGACATAAACTTGATACTGAGGATAGAGAGACTCTAAATCTGCATACCCTTGAAGCAAGATATAATCATCCGCATGAAGATCTTGGATAAGCTGTCGCAAAGTAGGTTCCTCTTCTCCTTTACCAAAGATATGAAATTGCAAAGCGGGTACCCTTTGATGGGCCAAAGCAACCGCCCTAATGGCTAAATCAATTCGTTTACGAGGATCCAGACGAGAGGCTGTCATCAAGCTCAGAGGTTGGCGAGGGGACGATGGTTGCTGTAACTGATCCAAATGTCCAACAGGAATTACATAAATAGGAAGTACATCTATACCTTGCTTTTTAAAGGTTTCTAATAAGACCTCTTTTTGAAGTTCTGTTGCTGTTAGCAGGAAGTCAAAGCGTTGCATATATTTAAATACATAATAGTACTCATAATTAAGAGAACCATTCAAAAATTCATGCTCCGAGTGAAAGACAAAACCTAAGCGAGCAGAAGTCTTTTGCTCAAGAATAGGACGGGAAAAGTCCATTAAGGATGCTCGATCAAGAAAGAGAATATCCTCCTTCCCTAAATCAAGTCGATCAAGAAAACGTTCCAACACTTGAGTTTGGGTCAATAAGATTTCCCTTCCCATTTGATAAAACCAGTCTTTTCCCTGCTTGATTTCCTGAAAAGCTACTCTGCCATTTTGATGGTGATAGGTTCGTCGAACGATGACCCCATCTACAAAGTACTCTGTAACTATTTTTTTAGCTCCATACCACTCCCGTTTTACCATAGATCCTCTCACTAGATAATCAACATAGCGAACACAGCCTTGATGATAAGGATCTAAAGTAAAAACCAGTGATTGTTCATTAGAAATCTGGTAATGGGCCTCAGTCTCCGTCTTTTTCACCAAATCTAGTCGCGTTAGCTGAAAGTCCGTTTGTAGAGCCTCGACTGTGACAGAAGGAACACTGATTTCTTGATCTGTAAAGCTGAGATAGGCGTATAAGAGTTCTTCATCCTTGTGGCCAAGTGAGAGATAATAGGCTAACTTCTGAGGACTAGGCCAGGTCGTAAAGACAAATCGTGCTGGCTCCTGCAACTGACGAAGCATAATTGCCCGAGAAGCCTGAGCCACATCTACCCCATTTGGTTCATATCCCACCAAGAGATTAAAGGTATAAATGGTCATTTGGCTTCCTCCCCTCGACAATTGAAGAATGCAAGCAGGTCTTCTTTCTTAGCCAATTGCAAGACGACTCTTTGTTCCTCAATCCGATTAGTAAACTCTTCTGGTGATTGCAACACATCTTTGATCTTTTCTAGTAATAAATCGCTGGATGCGAGGACAGTTGGTAATTTTTTGTAAACCTCATAATGAACAGTCGTGTTTAATCCAAGAATTAACTGCCCACTTTCAATTGCTCTCATAGAGGCTGCTGAAACTTCCCTACCATGGTTCACATCCAAATATAGCGAGCAGCTTGCCAATAACTCCTGAAAACGCTCCTCTGAGCAATTCGGATGGAGATGAAGATTAGGAATAGAGCTTAAATTGGTTAATTTAGGTCCCATGTTGGTTAGGGCTGCAACATGAAAGTCCACTCCGGGAAGACTTTCTACCAAGTAGGCCAAGCTTTCCACTTCTTCTGATGCTGTCATGATCAAAGCCTTAGTTTGAAAGGTAATTGTCCCAGAATCAACCAATCCAGCCACATATTGAAGGTCCGCTTTTCGATCTTCAGGAGCATAGTAATTCAAGATGAGTATCTGCTTGACTTGTTTTTGAAGGTCACTTAAATTCTCTTGATGAGGACTGCAAAAAATCAAGTCTTCCTTTCCAAGTTCTTGTAGGAGGGGAACTACCTTCGAATCCAAACATATAAGGGGTTCCTGACCAGAAAGGACCTTTTCGAATAGAGATCGTCTCAACTCCTCCTCATTGGCATAAAGCTGATCTAGACCAGACTTTTTCTGATAGAGGAAATACCCCTTTTTGACAAAATGATGCAAGACCTCTTCCTGATTTCGATTATAGTAAATTTCCAGGTAGGTTTGTCCGTCTTCTTCCAACAGTCGTTTACGGCTTCTCCAACCATAACGATTGTAATCTTCAATAGTCAGAACAGTATCCCCCTCACCCAGCCACTCAACATACTCTACGGTTCGTGATTGGATATCTTTTCGTAAGATTATATTTCCTCTTCGTTTCTGACCATCAAAAATATAGGTCGTAATCCCCATAGTCCATGGCTCCCAATAATCAGGAACAGGTAAGTCATTAAAAAAGAGGGGCTGCCCCTCCCTAGAGCTGGGATCTGCATAGGTCAAGAGGGAAGCCAAACTATCTTCACCTAGCCCCAAATCTGTTTCCAAATTGGTAAACAGGATCTGATAAGACTGCCCCAAGATAGCCAGTAGCTTTCTGACTTTTTTCAACTCTCTATTATTTTCTGGTGCAATAACTAGCATAAGAATCCTTTCTAAAAAGGAGCCCACTAACTAAGAATCTAGGGCTCCAACAAACCTAAGTTTATACGGGCACATTTATAGGTTTCTGTTTCTTGTAGCTGGGCTTCTTCAAGCTTTTCAATCGCTCGCTTCAACCTTGTCTTGTAGATATAGCTATGCAAAGTCAGATCATATCCCATCATTCCTAAAAGATCCAGCTTTTCATTTTTTGCTTCCATTTCATCCAGGACGCGCTTCTCATTCCAGACCTGGGATAAGGTGTCCTCTCTTCCGACCCGATACCATTAGATACACTTCTCTGTATGAATAACACGCTCAGCCTTAAGCAAGAGCTTGTACATTAGGAAGTTATCCTCTACATTTTTCCCAAGTGGAATAAGGCATCTTCCCAAGATAAAGCATAATAGAACCACCAAATCTCTCTAAAATGATTGAAACGATTGGCTGTCCAGGGTTTATTGTGAGATGTATAATGAATAACTGCTGGAAGACCTGGAAACTCATCATACAAGGCCAAGTCCCCATACTGATGCTGATGCTGATCCTTATCCGATCCCACTTGAAGGTTATAGGTCAAAGGCAGGCGAAGCCAAGCATCCTTGAAGTAGTGATTCAAAATTCCTTGATCTCCATAAACATGCTGGTGATGCTCCTTGGTCAACTCAAAGAGAGCTTGCGTCGTTTGGTGATCACGCCACCAGGCTAAGTCCAATTGGAACTCTCTAGCTTTTTTTGTGACTGAGAACTTTTTATCCCAGAGTCTCGATCCTAGCTTTTCTTCAACCCACTACAGTTGACAAAAGGCCTCTTTATTTTCCTTGAATAATCTTAACCACATCTCCTACACTTTGGAGTTGATCAATTTCCTCATCACTGATTTCGATATTAAATTCATCTTCCAGCGTCAAGATAAACTCCATCAAGTCAACTGAATCAGCATCCAAATCGTCTTTCAGACTCAAGGATTCTGTCACTACAAAGTCCTCTCCCTGTCGCTCTTGGATAATGGTCACAATACGGTCAAAAATTTCTTTTTCTGTCATCTCTTTTATTCTCCTGAAAATTCATGCGCAGTCTGGGCAACTACGTCTGTTTCTAGCATGGTACGAATCTGACGGATCGTACTATAGACAGCCTTGGCATCACTTGAGCCATGAGTCTTGACAACAGGTGCCTTGACACCAAACAAGACTGCTCCACCAACATCTGAATAGTTGAGCTGTTTTTTCAAACCTCTGAGACTGTCCTTGAGAAGGAGGGCGCCTAGTTTCGCTCGAAGCCCACCACCTGTAATAGCGGTCTTGAGCAAGCCCATGATTCCCATGGCTGTCCCTTCGATAGATTTGAGGACAGCGTTTCCCGTGAAACCATCTGCCACAACAACATCCGCAACGCCATTCATCAAATCACGCGCTTCCACGTTTCCGATAAAGTTCAAACTTTCATCAGCCGCCAGTAATTCATAAGTTTCCTTACGAAGCGGGTCGCCCTTACTACTCTCTGTCCCGTTGTTAAGCAAGCCAACACGTGGTTGCGCAATGCCGCGGACATTTTTAGCATAGAAGGATCCTAGAACCGCGTATTGATGGAGGTGCTGGGCTGTATTTTCCGCATTAGCACCGAGGTCTAGCATGTCAAAACCTTTCCCATCAATAGTCGGCAAGGTTGACATAAGCCCAGGACGGTCGATATTCTTGATGCGGCCAACTATGAAGAATCCAGCCGCCAACAAGGCACCTGTATTCCCAGCTGAGAGCACAGCATCTGCGTCACCCTCTTTGACAGCCTTGGCCGCCAATACCATACTAGCGTTTTTTTTCTTCCGAATAGCTCTCGTAGGTTCATCGTCTGAATCAATCTTCTCATCCGTATGGATAATGCTGACGCGCTCTGTCGCTGTCAGATATTGCTTGATTTTGCTTTCATCTCCGTAGAGTTGAACCTCAATATCTGAAAAGTCAGCCAGGGCTTGATTGACACCCTCAACGATGGCCTGAGGTGCATAATCGCCCCCCATTGCATCTACTGCAATTTTTTTCATTTCTTTTCCTCTTTTAGTAATTGTCCCCAGTCTGCTAGGGAATCAATAAATTTCTTTGATTTTAGGTGAATCCCCACGTACTCTTCGTAGAGCTGATCCATAAATTGTCGTAGCTCTTGCTTGATTTCAGGCTTGAGCGAAATGGTCTCCAAGGTCTCAAAATCAATGGCTTGAAATTGATTGAGCAGATAAGGGATGTTGGGATTAAGATGGCAACGTCTCTCATCCTCATGATAATGCTCTGGGCAAAGACAAGCTCCATATTTGAAAGAAAAGTCAAAAGCCTGACCGATCCGATGGCAAAAGACACACTCATTAAAATTGAGGCCGATCCCAAATCGAGTCAAGATTTGGATTTCAAAAATATTGGTCAAAACCTGATAATCCAAGCCCGCTTCCATCAACTCCAAAGTCTTTTGCAAAAAAGCAAACAAGGGAGCATCCTGCTGATTGTCCTGCAAACTAGCATCTGCAAGAGCTGCCACATAGGTCGCATAAGACATGACAAAGAGGTCGCTATTAATCTTGGGAAAAGTCATCACCTCGTGATAGTCCTCGATATAGCTGAGCCCGTCATCATTGATTCGCAGGAGAAATCGAGCCAACACCAAGGGCTGAATAACAGGCGCCAGTTTGGACTGACCAGCGTGCTTGACAAAAAACATGCGTTTACCAGCCTGCTCTGTAAAAATCTTGACGAGCTTGTCATCCTCACGAAAATTGCGATTGTAGAGCACCAAGCCTTGACTCGTGATAGACTGAATCATGCTTCTCTCATGTACTCCTCAAGTCGTTTCATGGCTTCTTTGATCGTCTCCATGCTAGCTGCATAAGACAGGCGAACATAACCTTCTCCATAACGCCCAAAGGCCGCACCAGGGATAAAGGCAACAGCCTTCTTCTGAGCAAAATCCTTCAGAAAGGCAAAGGAATCTTGATTGTAGCCCGCTGGAATCTTAGCAAAGATATAGAAGGCACCGTCTGGTTTGATAATCTCAAAACCAAGAGCAGTCATTTTTTCGATAATGTAATCTCGACGCTGGATGTATTCCTTCTTCATAGGCTCCGCATCGTTTTTACCAGCTGTCAAGGCTTCTACCGCAGCATGTTGAGCCATGGTATTTGCAGCAGTGACCAAGTACTGGTGACTCTTAATCAACTGAGCTGTAAAGGCTGTAGGAGCGAAAATCAGTCCCAAACGCCAACCTGTCATAGCATGCGATTTAGACAAACCATTGATAATTATAGCCTGATCTCTCAACATAGTTCCCAGAGACACATGGGCTTCCCCTGTATAGGTCAATTCTGAGTAAACCTCATCACAGACAACGAAAATTTCATACTTGCGTAAAACAGCTGCTAAGGCCTCCAACTGCTCTCGACTATAGGTAATCCCTGTCGGATTAGCTGGATAGTTGAGAATAACCGCCTTGAGCTTATCACCCTGCTCCAAAATAGCCTTTTCCAACATCTCAGGAGTCAAGACAAACCCATTTTCAGTCGTGTCAATCTCGACAATCTCTGCCCCAACTAGATTGACAATTGGCTCATAACCTGGATAGGCAGGAGCTGGCAAGAGCACCTTGTCTCCCTCTTCTAAAATAGCCGTCAAAGTAGCAGATAAGGCCTCTGTCGCCCCAATTGTAACCAAGATTTCATTTTCAGGAGCATAGTCCAGTTGGTACTTTTCCTTAACAAAGTTACTGGCTGCCTGACGTAAAGTCAGCAAACCACTCATCCCTGTATAGTAGGATTGGTTCTGGTCAATCGCTCGCTTGGCCGCCTCCTTGACATGATCAGGCGTTGTAAAATCAGGTTCCCCCAAGGTCAAACGCAAGACCCCAGGAATCTCCGAAATAGCCTGATCAAACTGACGAATCAACGAAACTTGAATCTTATCTAACTGTTTATTAAAGCGCTTAGTTAAGTCCATAGATACCTCCCACTTTCAAAACGTATCTCTATTATACTACAAAAGCCCCCCGACCGCAAAAATACATTATAGAATAGCTTTCCACTTTCTATTTTACTTTTCCTGTTTACAGGTCTATAATGGTAACAGATTCTATTTGGAGGTTTTTATGTCATTTCTATCAAAAAATGGAGCAGGCATCTTGGCCTGCCTTCTCATTTCCATCGTATCTTGGTACTTAGGAGGATTCTTCCCTGTGATTGGCGCGCCTGTTTTTGCGATTTTTATGGGAATGCTCCTACACCACTTTCTCTCGCCTTATAAACAACTGGATGCGGGATTGACCTTTAGTTCTAAAAAATTGCTCCAGTATGCCGTTATCTTGCTTGGTTTTGGTCTCAATATCTCGCAAGTCTTCGCAGTCGGACAATCTTCACTCCCTGTCATCCTGTCCACCATTTCAATAGCCTTGATTGTTGCCTACCTCTTCCAGCGATTCTTTGCACTGGACACAAAACTGGCTACCTTGATTGGAGTGGGTTCTTCTATCTGTGGGGGCTCTGCCATTGCAGCGACAGCGCCCGTTATCCATGCCAAGGAAAAGGAAGTAGCCCAAGCCATCTCCGTTATCTTTTTCTTCAATGTCTTGGCTGCGCTCATCTTTCCAACCCTCGGTACTTGGCTTCACTTGTCTAATGAAGGATTTGCCCTCTTTGCAGGAACTGCGGTCAATGACACTTCCTCTGTAACCGCCACAGCTAGCGCCTGGGACAGTCTCTACCGGACCAATACCCTCGAATCCGCAACCATTGTCAAACTTACGCGTACTCTGGCTATTATCCCCATCACTCTCTTTCTCTCCTACTGGCAAAGTCGCGAGCAAAAAAATAAGCAAGGCCTTCAACTGAAAAAAGTCTTCCCACTTTTTATCCTTTACTTTATCCTTGCATCTCTCCTAACCACCCTACTGACCTCTCTCGGTGTGTCCAGTAGTTTCTTTACCCCTCTCAAACAACTTTCCAAATTCCTCATTATCATGGCCATGAGTGCTATCGGGCTCAAAACCAATCTGATAGCTATGGTCAAATCCAGCGGAAAATCAATTGTTCTTGGAGCCATCTGTTGGATTGCCATCATCCTTACTAGTCTTGGTATGCAGACCCTTATCGGCATTTTCTAACACAAAAGGTAGCCCACCAGCTACCTTTTTCTTATGCTTCCTCAATCAAGCGTGTATGTTCTCTCTTAATACAACGATTCATCACGATATCATCACATCCACCAGCACGCAAGATTTCTTCCGCCTCTAGATTTTCAAGTTCTAGCTGTGCCCAAAAAATCTTGGCATCAGCCTTGAGAAAATCACGCGCCACATCCGGCAAAAACTCACTGCGCCGGTAAACATTAACAATATCTACAGGAAAAGGAATCTCTGCTAGGCTAGCATAAGCCTTTTCACCCAAGATTTCACCACCTTCTACCTTGGGATTGACTGGGATGATTTTATAACCCCGAGCCTGCATTTCCTTGGTCACTCGATTGCTAGTTGTTTCTTCACGGTCTGATAACCCCACTACAGCAAGGGTTTTACTCGTTGCGAGATACTGACGAATCACACCATCACTTGGATTGATAAATTCTTGACTCATAGAAATCCTCCTTTTTCATCAGTATAGCATATTTTGAAAAGGCTTGCAGATTTTGGCTACAAAAAAGCTCCTAGCAGTTCACTTCTGCTAGGAGTATGTTTTATTCTAAGTGAAAACTTAAATCTTTTTCTCAATACTAAAAAGTGGAGAAAGTGGGCGTTTTTCATGGATACGCACAATAGCATCTCCTAGGAGATGAGCGATTGAAATCTGCTCAATCTTATCAATCAAGCGCTCTTCTGGCAGGTAGATCGTATCCAAAACAACCAATTTCTTGATAGCTGATTTTTGGATATTGTCCATAGCAGGACCAGAAAGAACTGGGTGCGTACAGCTTGCATAGACTTCAACAGCACCAGCTTCCGCAAGAGCATCTGCCGCGTGACAAATCGTTCCAGCTGTATCAATCATATCATCAATCAAAATACAAGTCTTGCCTTCGACCTTACCGATGATGTTCATGACTTCACTAGTATTCATCTTATCAACGCTACGACGTTTATCAATAATAGCAATAGATGTTTTCAAAAATTCTGCCAACTTACGGGCACGAGTCACCCCTCCATGGTCTGGGCTGACAACCACATAGTCAGAACCAACCATACCACGACGCTCAAAATAATCCGCAATCAGAGGAGCCCCCATCAAATGATCCACAGGAATATCAAAGAATCCTTGAATCTGCGCAGCATGCAAGTCGATGGTCAATAAACGATCCACTCCAGCTACTTCAAGCATATTTGCGACAAGTTTTGAAGTGATTGGCTCACGCGCTCTCGCCTTTCTATCCTGACGTGCATACCCATAGTAAGGCATAACAACATTGACAGATTCTGCACTGGCACGCTTCAAAGCATCCACCATAATCAAAATTTCAAGCAGATTGTCATTTACAGGCGAGCTAGTTGATTGTAGGATAAAAACGTGTTTCCCACGGATTGATTCTTCGATGTTGACCTGAATCTCTCCATCTGAAAATTGGCGAACACTTGATTTCCCCAACTCTATCCCAATCTCCTGCGCTACACGTTTTGCCAATTCTTGATTAGAAGAAAGGGCAAACAGCTTTAAATCAGAAAAAGACATGATTTCCTCCGGTATATATGTATCGCTTGTGCTTTTCACAAGATTTTTCCATCTACCATTGTAGCGCTTTTTGCACTATTTTTCAATCAAAAATAAAAGAAGGGCACCATATTTGTCCCCTTGCATCATTCTTTTGAAAAATATTCTAGTTCATCAACTCATTGTGCTTCTCAACAAAGCGATAAGCCTGATAAAAACCATAGAGAGTAACAGCCGTAACCACTGGAA
Source organism: Streptococcus mitis (assembly GCF_002096815.1). Classification (GTDB taxonomy): domain Bacteria; phylum Bacillota; class Bacilli; order Lactobacillales; family Streptococcaceae; genus Streptococcus; species Streptococcus mitis_AD. Next base: position 7,975 of record NZ_NCVJ01000018.1, on the reverse strand, counting down.
TCGCTAAGGGCAACTCTGTCTCCAACTCCACAAAAGGAGAGTTAAACAAGAAATGAGTTCCCAAGGCTAAACCTAGGAAAATAAGCCCCTGTTTCTTGCCAACCTTCTGCCCTTTATAGGCTCTGTAAAGCAAGTAAACACCTACTACCGCCAAACCTGAAAAAGTCCAGTGAGAAGCAATTCCTGAGATGATACGCTCTAAAATCCTTGAAATGGTAAAATCAAAGCCCTCTGGCAAATCCGTACGAATATAGCCAATATCCTCAATCATTTGGAATCCCAAACCAGAAGCAATCCCTAGTAAGAACAAAGATTTTAATTTTCGCACAGGAATCAAAGCCAAAACAAAAATAAGTGGCAGTAATTTCAGCGGTTCTTCTACCAAAGGAGCCACAATAGCACTTTCAAAAGCATTTAAAAAGGCACTATCTGGGAAAAGAACACCCAGTAAATCATGGATATAAGTATTCGCAAAGCTAGACAACCAGCCTGAAAGGAACATCCCACCCAATAAAGACAAGATCAAGGCATTCTTTGGCAATTCCCATTTTTTCCCAAGACGGAAAAGGAAATAAAGAGCCGGAATCATGTAAAAGAGAGCTAGAAAGATAGAAACTCCCATTAGTCCATATTCCGCAGCTGACATCGAACCATCCGTATAGTAGATGGTTTCATACTGTAAACCAATACATAGCAATAAGATAAAAATAAATAAAATACTGTTTTTCTTCATATACTTTCTTTCTAAATGAAGTATTTATAATTCTACAACTGTCATCCTTCCTGTATCCACATCGTAAATGGCACCAGAGATAATGACATCGTCTGGGATTAGAGGAGTTTCCTGTAGCAATCTCATATCCTCACGAACACTTTCATCAATGTCTTGAAAAGGCAAAAAGTCCTTGTCAGAAACATCCACTCCTAGTTCTTTTTTCAAATACTCCTGAAAAGGACCATTTTCAAATGTCTGTGCACCACAGTCTGTATGATGGAGCACCACAATTTCCCTTGTCCCCATTTGTTGCTGGGAAATCACAAGCGAGCGAATCATATCATCTGTCACTCGCCCTCCAGCATTCCGCAAAATATGAGCATCTCCCAGAGCCAACCCAAGAGCTGGCGCAACGTGTAAACGCGAGTCCATACAAGTTACGATTGCAACCTTAGTCTTTGGTTTGATTGATAAATGAAGATCTCCATGCAGTTCTACATAGGCTTGATTGGCTTTTAAAAAATTTTCAAAATAGGACATAACAACTCACTTTCTAGTCTATCAGATAATTTGAACACCAAATTATTTATATCCTATCTTACCATCTTTTCTTTGTCTTGTCAGTTGTCAACCTTCATATAAAAAAACTGGGACAGAGACATCCAGCTTCTAGCTTGGGCTTCCGTCCTAGTTTTATTTTATGAACCTTTTTGGATATACTTATTGAGCGATCCTGCAAAGCTCTGAAGATTGAGACTTTGTACGTAGACCTCACCAGTTCCTCGGAAGGTATTCACCACTCCTTCGCCTGTACCAATAGACTGCCAGAAGCTATTTTCTAAGTGGATATTATAGTCCAAAAATTGACTCCAAGCCACCACATGGGCATTGTCAATGGTTATTTCTTGGTTTTGTAGCTCAATTTTCTTGATAGAGCCAAAAGCATTGGCCAAGAGAGTTCCCTGGCCTTGGGTAGTCATCACAAAGAGACCGCCTTGCCCTCCGAACAGAGCTTTACCAATAGACTGACTCTCCATAGTATAGGAAGCTGTACCATCAAGAGCTAGAAAAGCCCCATCATTCAGTCGATATTGTTTTTCACCTAGTTCAAGAGCAATTACTTGCCCAGGAGTATCTGGTGCTAGAGCAAGGTTCCCGTTATCAGACTCTGCTACAGCTTGAGTAATGAAGGTGCTTTCACCAGAAACCATTGAACGTCCTACAGCTTTAACAAAACGTCCCAAACCTGAACCGCTAGCATTGAGCTGGGTATTGAGACTTACGTTAGGCGTGTGGTAAACCATACTACCTCGCTGGATATAGACGGTTTCTCCTTGATTGAGTGACAACTCTACCAAAGGAAATTGCATATGACTGTCCATAGAAAATTTCATAAGAAATTCCTCCTTGTTTTAATAAATGTTAGCAATAAAATAATTAGTCATCTAAAGCTGACCATAACTATTAGGAGAATACCTTTTTCAAGACTTCCTGAATCGTTGTCACCCCAATAACCTGAATTTCCTTAGGTGGAGTGATTCCTGTCAAGGAATTTTTGGGTACATAAATCTTAGTAAAGCCCAGTTTAGCAGCTTCATTAATACGCTGCTCGATACGATTCACGCGCCGAATTTCTCCCGTCAAACCAAGTTCTCCCACAAAACATTCCTGAGGGTTGGTTGGCTTGTCCTTGTAGCTCGAAGCAATAGCAACAGCGACGGCTAAGTCAATGGCAGGTTCATCCAATTTGACACCACCAGCAGATTTGAGATAGGCATCCTGATTTTGCAAGAGAAGCCCTGCACGCTTTTCTAAAACAGCCATAATCAGACTCGCACGATTAAAATCAAGTCCTGTCGTCGTACGCTTGGCATTTCCAAACATAGTCGGTGTCACCAAAGCCTGTACCTCCGCTAGAATAGGACGTGTCCCCTCCATAGTGACAACGATTGACGAACCAGTCGCTCCATCCAAACGCTCCTCTAGAAAAACTTGACTCGGATTGAGGACCTCAACCAAACCGCCCGACTGCATCTCAAAAATCCCAATCTCATTAGTGGAGCCAAAACGGTTTTTGACCGCTCTTAAAATACGGAAGGTATGGTGGCGTTCCCCTTCAAAGTAAAGCACCGTATCCACCATATGCTCCAACATACGAGGCCCAGCTAAGGTTCCTTCCTTGGTCACATGCCCTACGATAAATATGGCAATGTTATTAGTTTTGGCCAGTTGCATGAGCTCAGCCGTCACCTCACGCACCTGAGAAACAGATCCCTGTACCCCTGAAATCTCAGGAGACATAATGGTTTGAATTGAGTCAATAATGAGAAAGTCTGGCTGGATTCTCTCTACCTCTGCGCGAACACTCTGCATATTGGTCTCTGCATAGAGATAAAATTCGCTATCAATATCTCCCAAACGCTCTGCACGTAGTTTAATCTGCTGAGCAGACTCCTCCCCACTGACGTAGAGAACAGTCCCCACTTGAGACAACTGGGTTGAGACTTGCAAGAGAAGGGTTGATTTCCCAATTCCAGGATCCCCACCAATGAGGACAAGACTTCCCGGTACCACTCCGCCTCCAAGCACACGGTTAAATTCCTCCATCTCCGTCTTGGTTCGATTAACGTTGATTGAAGTCACCTCAGCCAGTTTCATGGGCTTGGTTTTCTCACCTGTCAAGGACACACGCGCATTCTTTACCTCGGCAACCTCAACCTCTTCTACAAAAGAAGACCAAGACCCACAGTTAGGACAACGTCCCAGATATTTAGGGGAATTATACCCACAATTTTGACATACAAATGTCGCTTTTTTCTTTGCGATGATAAACCTCTTTCTATATCTCTAACTCACACTCAATCACTTGGCAAAAATCAATCTTCTCATTTGGCACAGACTGAAGCATGATCATGTTGTGAGTTACCACTATCACGGTCTGGTAATCTCGATACTTAGCCATGCATTCTAGAAAACGAGACTTCATCTCTTCAGCTGTCTCATATTGAATAGGACTATTAGGAAGTAACTCCCCCTTATTTTCTAGAAACATAGTACGAGCTTTTTCAAAATTATCTGTGCCACTTTCATAGACCTGCCATTCATGCAATAATGGCTCCACTCTTAAAGGAAGTCCTGTAGCACAAACCACATAAGAAGCCGTTTCTAAAGCTCTTGTGACTGCAGAAGATATGATTATTTCAGCTGAGGATAGTAAAGGATTGGTACTCAATTTCTGAGCTTGCTGCCGTCACTTATCAGACAAGGGTGCCAAATCTATCCCAAATCCCATATAAGAACGCTCCTCTAACTCACGGTAATCTGGCTCTCCATGACGTACAAAGATAATCTTCATCCTAGTGACCAGTTGAACCAAATCCACCAGTTCGAACGCCATCAGCCGCATCTCCATCTGCAATTAAGAAAGGAGCAAAGACAGCCTGGACCACACGTTCCCCAACTTCAAGAACAACCTCTTGGTCTGTGATATTCTTCATCTGCGCAAAAATATGCCCCTCATTTCCAGGATTTCCATAATAATCCCCATCAATGACCCCAACCGAGTTAATCAAGACCAAGCCCTTCTTACGAGGGTTTGAAGAGCGATCATAGAGGTAGAGAACCTCAGTCGGCTGCATATAAGCCTTAACCCCTGTCGGAACCAAGACAATCTCTCCTGGCGCAATAACCGTACGCACAGCAACCTTTAAGTCGTAACCAGCCGCATGCGCTGTCTCACGCTTCGGCAACAAATTTTTATCTGTAAAAGTCGAAATCAATTCAAAACCACGGATTTTCATAATTTTCTCTTTTCTATTATCATTTATTCTAGATTATTCTATCTTATTTATTCGGAAAAAGCACGAAAAAAAGAGCACACAATTCAAATCGCTTAGGGCTGCTGGATTCCTCCCCTGACCCGCTTCACGCAGAACTGTTGCTCTACTATTTATTATATCACATTCCTATTCATTTTAAAAGCAAAATTATTTTTTCCGTCTATTTCTAAAAAAGTCCTGCATGATAGCTGCGCATTCATCTTCCAAAATTCCTGTTTCAACCTCTACACGATGGTTGAGACGCTCATCTGTCAAGATATCGTACAAACTTCCAGCAGCGCCAAATTTCTGGTTTTTAGCCCCATAGACCACGTTTGGAATGCGGGCAAGCCCAATCGCCCCACTACACATGACACAAGGCTCAATGGTCACAAAAAGCGTACAATCGAGCAGGCGCCAGCTCTCCTCACTCAAGTTCGCATTCTCTATAGCCATAATCTCCGCATGCATAACCGCTCGCTGCAATTCCTCACGCGCATTATGCCCACGACCAATGATTTTCCCATTTTTGACAATCACACAACCAATTGGAATTTCATCGTGTTCTAAGGCAATCTCAGCCTCTCTCAAAGCCTCCCTCATAAAAACTTCTTTTTCTTCAAGCGTATAATCCATCTCTTTTCTCTTTTCCTACTTATCGATTTTATTATATCATGAATCCCAAGACAAAAAAAGCCACCGAATGCGGTGACTTTATAGGGAGATTATTATGAAAAAGAAAAGTTTAGGATATTTGTTACAACAAGTTAGGAGGTCTTCTTGTAACTGTCTATAGTATACCCGACCTATCTTAAACAAATCTTAAAAATCTCTTAAGACCAAACACTTTCTAAAATATTTGTTTGTTCACGACCAGGACCTACTGAAAAAGTAGAAATACGAACGCCAACCAATTCACTCACACGACGAACATAGTTACGCGCATTCTCAGGAAGATCTTCCAAATTACGAACTCCGGTAATATCTTCTGACCAACCTGGCAACTCTTCATAGATAGGCTTGCAACGCTTCAATTGCTCAAGACTAGCTGGATAGTAGTCAATACGTTGACCATCAAGATCATAGGCCACACAGATTTTCACTGTATCCAAACCACTCAAAACATCGATAGAGTTCAATGAAAGGTTCGTAATACCAGAAACACGGCGGCTATGACGCATCACAACTGAGTCAAACCAACCCACACGACGTGGACGACCAGTTGTTGTACCATATTCATGACCCACTTCACGGATACGTTCTCCCACTTCATCAAACAACTCAGTTGGGAATGGACCGTCTCCTACACGACTCGTATAAGCCTTACATACACCTACAACCTTGTCAATCTTACTTGGACCAACACCTGAACCAATCGTAACACCACCAGCCACAGGGTTTGATGACGTAACAAATGGATACGTACCTTGGTCTATATCTAGCATAACACCTTGTGCACCTTCAAAAAGCACACGTTTACCGTTATCAAGCGCATCATTCAAAATAACAGATGTATCTGTCACATATTTCTTGATTTGTTGACCATATTCATAATATTCTTCAAAAATATCATCAAAAGCAATCGCTTTACTGTCATACAATTTTTCAAAAAGACGATTCTTTTCAGCAAGGTTACGTTCTAAACGCTCACGGAAAATATCTTTATCTAAAAGATCTGCAATACGAATCCCAACACGAGCAGCCTTGTCCATATAAGCTGGACCAATTCCCTTGATTGTAGTCCCAATCTTATTGTCGCCCTTAGCTTCTTCTTGCAAACGGTCTAACTCAATATGATAAGGCAAAATAACATGCGCGCGATCAGAAATACGCAAATTATCAGTTGTCACACCCTCCTCATGAAGATAGCTCAACTCTTTCACAAGAGATTTAGGATTTACAACCATACCATTCCCAATAACAGAGATTTTTTCAGGGAAGAAAATTCCAGATGGAATCAAGTGCAACTTAAATTTCTTACCATCAATCACAATCGTGTGACCTGCATTATCACCACCTTGGTAACGTGCAATCACTTCTGCATTCGCTGAAAGGAAGTCTGTAATCTTCCCTTTACCTTCATCACCCCATTGGGTACCTACAACAACAACTGAAGTCATAATTTTGTCTGAGCCCTCAGGCTCTTCCTTTCTCACATACATGGCAGGAATCTCACCCGCAATTATATCTTACAATTTATTATAAGAAAAAATCGCCTTTTTATCAAGAAGAAACAATAGAAAGATTTGCTATTTCCAACTATTAAAAAATATTTTAGAAAAATTAACAGCTATTTATCATAATTGTTCCGTAAAAGAGTAAATTAGTTCGGGAATTCACTCGTACTGCCTCAACAAGAAATAAAACCTCGATTCATTATCATCTTTTCAAGATACAAACGATAAGCAACACGATAATGGTAAACGATAAAATCCCTACGACACCCAATGCCATATCGAACTAAATAATAAATCAAAAATTTAAAATGAAAATGTTCCCATTCCCAACTATCACCAAAGAAAGTAGCATACTCTTCTTCGATACTGTTATAGAAATCTGTCATCTGATCATAAATACTTTGTAGCATAAATATATACTCCTTTTCTTTTTATGACCTTATTCTAACAAAAAATTATAAACAGATATTATCAATTCCTGAATTGCTCAAATACCAACCTCAACAAGATAAAAAATGAGAAAGATAGACATAATAGAAACAAATATCTTATATCAAAAACAAACTATTAAATCTCTAAAAATAAAAAATTTCTATAAATGATTTATAAAATTATCCTGATAATTAGGCTCTATAATATTTGTAGTGGCTAAATCCCCTATAGATATTATGGAGCCTATTTTGTTGTAGAAAAAAGTTCCATAGAAAAAATCATATGGAATCATTACTTTTTATCACAAAAATACTTGATATCCAAGACTCAAACATCAAAATTCTAGATATCATCAATATGGATACACACAAGGAAATTATCGCTAGAATGGACTACAACTCCCCATCTTGTCCTTGTTGTGGAAGTCAAATGAAAAAATATGACTTTCAAAAACCTTCTAAAATTCCTTACCTCGAAACGACTGATATGTTTGATATGTTTAGCAGAATCCTCCTTAGAAAGCGTCGATTCAAGTGCTATCATTGTTCTAAAATGATGGTAGCCGAGACCTCTCTCGTCAAGAAAAATATCACTTATCATTAGGTGCGAGACAGATTATTAATTACAAAACAAAAAGAGGTCGAAACCTCCTTTAATTAACTACTCCGCCAGTAGGACTCGAACCTACGACATCATGATTAACAGTCATGCGCTACTACCAACTGAGCTATGGCGGATTAGAGCTAAGCGACTTCCATATCTCACAGGGGGCAACCCCCAACTACTTCCGGCGTTCTAGGGCTTAACTTCTGTGTTCGGCATGGGTACAGGTG